>CAIZPP010000228.1 GCA_903934875.1 uncultured Methylococcaceae bacterium | reverse complement strand
TTACGCAGTCATCGCTAGAGGATGGCAACTTGTGGAGTGCGGCGACTCGTCGCCGCTGGACGCAAAAGGCGGCGACGAGTCGCCGCACTCCACAACATCCGGGCTACAGCCTACACGGTTGTGTAACATCAGTTACTTAGGCGAACCGCCCGAATGCATCCAGTCACAGGGACGTGAAGCCTCAAGCTTACGCTAAGCTTGCCGTAATCCGTAGTTTGCCATGCTTGGACGCTGGATTCCGGCATCCATGACCGGAATGACGGAGCTTCCGGCCAAACTGAGAATTGCTGAGAATTGTTGGTCTTCGCTGTGTAAAATATCCCGCCTGATATAATAGACCGCTTGATTGACAAACCAACCGTACCAACCCCCGCAGCCATGAAACAAGCCACACAGCCCCAAACCAGCCCCACTTTGCCGCCACAGCCCGTTTCCGAAGAAGTTTTGCTCGAAAAATACGCCAAAGGTGAGGAGCGTAACGCCGAGGCGATCTTCACCCGCGTCGCCCGTGCGCTGGCCGCCGTGGAGAAAGACAGCAAGCATTGGGAAAAGAAATTTTTGCAAGCCCTGCAAGCGGGCTTTATTCCCGCCGGACGCATCATGTCCGCCGCAGGCACCGGCATACAGGCGACGCTGATCAACTGTTTTGTGCAACCAGTGGGCGACTCGGTGTCCGAAACGGTGGACGGCAAGCCCAGCATTTACGCGGCGCTTTCCGAAGCCGCCGAAACCATGCGCCGTGGCGGCGGGGTGGGTTATGACTTCTCCGCCATCCGCCCCAAGGGCGCCAATGTCAAAGGCACGGCCTCCCGCGCATCGGGTCCGGTGTCTTATATGCGGGTGTTTGACCGCTCCTGCGAAACAGTTGAATCCGCCGGGGCGCGGCGTGGTGCTCAGATGGGCGTGTTGCGTTGCGACCACCCCGATGTGCTGGATTTTATCAATGCCAAAGACAAGGCCGGCGAACTGTCCAATTTTAATATCAGCGTGGGCGTGAGCGATGGTTTAATGCGGGCGGTTGAAGCCGATGCGGATTGGCAACTGGTCCATGCCGCCGAACCCGGTGAGGAATGCAAAAACCAAGGTGCCTATCAACGCGAGGACGGGCTTTGGGTATACCGTACCGTGCGGGCCAAGGAGATTTGGGACCAGATCACCGCCTCCACCTACGACCATGCCGAGCCGGGTGTGTTGTTTGTGGACCGGGCCAACGACGATAATAACCTGCATTACTGCGAACTGTTCGAGGCTACCAACCCTTGCGTCACGGCGGATACTTGGGTGATGACCGCGGACGGGCCTTACCAGGTGCAAGACCTGATAGGCAAACCCTTTGCCGCATTGGTCGATGGCCAAGCCTATCCCACCGCCAGCGCAGGCTTCTTCGCCACGGGAATCAAGCCAGTGTTGCGCATCCGCACCACGGCGGGCCGTCAAATCCGCCTGACCGCCAATCATTTAGTGCGCCGCGTCAGCGGGCAAACCCGTTGGTCGCAAACCTATGAGTGGGTTGAGGCCGGCCAGTTGCGTGTCGGCGACGCCATCAAATTGCATAATCACCGGGCAAACCCGTCTTGGGCAGGCGAGCATACCGAAGCGGAAGGGTATTTGCTGGGTTTGTTGACAGGTGACGGCACACTCAAAGCCGAGTGTGCGGCATTAGGCGTGTGGGACAATGCGCTACAACAAGCCAGCGGCTCTGATGTGGTCGGTTCGGCAGCCAGCGCAGTAATGGACCATGCCTACGCAGCGGCCAAAACGCTGCACCACCGGGCTGATTTTCAGGGGTTTTCGGCAATCGCCGGGCGCAATGAATGGCACTTGCAATCGGCCCCTCTGCGTGACCTTGCCCACCGTTTCGGGCTACGGCAAGGCCATAAAAAAATCACATCAGCCATTGAGGCCACCTCAAGCGAGTTTTACCATGGCTTTTTACGCGGATTTTTCGACGCAGACGGCTCGGTGCAAGGAACGCAAGAAAAGGGCGTCAGTATACGGCTGACGCAAGTCGATTTAGAAAACCTGGAGGCGGTGCAACGGATGCTGGCCCGGCTGGGGATAGACAGCAGCATTTACACGCAACGCCACGCTGCCGGTGAAACCATCCTGCCTGATGGCCGCGGCGGGCGGCGGGCTTATCTTACTCAAGCAAGGCACGAATTGGTCATATCCGGCGACAATCTGCCGATCTTCGCCGAGCGGGTTGGGTTTACGGACTCCGACAAAGCCCAGCGTTTAAACTCCACACTCCTTGCCTATAGCCGCACACTCAACCGCTGCCGCTTTGTCGATGAAGTCGCAGAAATCCTGCCGGAGGATGCCGAACCGGTGTATGACGTGACGGTTTCGACTGTCCACGCCTTCGACGCGAACGGATTGTATGTGCATAATTGCGCGGAGCAATGGCTGCCCCCTTACGGCTGCTGCTGCTTGGGGAGCATAGACCTGACCCGCTTCGTGCTGTCTCCGTTCGCGGCCGAAGCGCGTTTTGATTTCGAGCACTTGTCCGCCTTGACGGGCACCGCCGTGCGCTTGTTGGACAATGTCTTGGATGTGACCTTTTGGCCGCTGGAAAAGCAGCACCAAGAAGCGATGGCGAAACGGCGCATCGGCTTAGGCTTCACCGGCCTAGGCGACGCGCTGGCCATGCTAGGCTTGCGCTACGACACCGCCGAAGCGAGGGAATTCGGGGCGCGTATCGCAGAAGCCATGCGTAATGCCGCTTACTTGGCTTCGGTGGAACTCGCACGGGAAAAAGGGCGCTTCCCGCTGTTCGATGTCGACAAGTTTCTCGCCTCGGGGTTTGCCTCCCGTCTGCCGGAGGACGTAAAAGCGGCCATTGCCCAGCACGGCCTGCGCAACAGCCATTTGTTGAGCATCGCACCGACCGGGACAATTTCCCTGGCTTTTGCCGACAACGCCAGCAACGGCATTGAGCCGCCGTTTTCTTGGACTTATACCCGGCGCAAACGCCAAGCCGACGGCACGGTGAAGGAATATTCCGTGGAAGACCATGCCTGGCGCTGCTACCGCGAACGCGGCGGCGACACCAACCAATTGCCCGCAAGTTTTGTCACCGCGCTGGAAATTTCCGCGTTGGATCACATGCGCATGTTGGAGGCGGTGCAACCCTTTGTCGATTCTTCCATCTCTAAAACCGTCAACGTGCCTGCCGACTACCCCTTCGAGGATTTCCAGCACCTCTATTTGGAAGCATGGAAAGCCGGTCTCAAGGGGCTCGCAACCTACCGGCCAAATAGTATCGTAGGCCAAGTGTTGATTGCCGACCCGGCCAAAACCGAGGAGCCGACCACGCAGGAATTTGACGAGACCGACCCGGACCGGCGTTTGCGCTTGGAAAAAATCCCCGAGCCTGCCTTGGCATCGCTGCGCTGGCGGCGGCGGCCTAGGCCATCCGGCGGCAATCCGTGCTGGACCTATTTCGTCGAACACAGGCTGGGGAGTTTTGCCGTTTTCGTGGGTCATTTGGATAACAGCCCGGCAAGTCAAACCAAGGAGCCGCAAGGCGCGGACGCACAAAAGAAAGCGGGGCGGCGACCTTTTGAAGTGTGGGTCAACGGCGCGGAGCAGCCACGCGGCTTGGCGGCTTTGTCTAAGTCATTGTCTATGGACATGCGCTCGAATGACCGGGGCTGGCTGGAAACCAAATTAAAAAGCCTGATGAAAGCACAGGGCGATGACGGCTTCGACCTTTCCATGCCCCCCAACGGTGACTTGGTGCGAGTCCCCAGTTTGGTGGCCGGTTTTGCGAAACTGGTGCATTACCGTTGCACGGAATTGTATGCCTTCGAAAGCGAAGGGGAAACACCGGTGCTGGATGCGCTGATGTCACCGAAAGAGCCTAAAACCGGCACAGACGGCACCCTGTCATGGACTGTGGACATCCTCAACCCCGCCACTGATGACGATTTTGTGATGGGTTTGAAGGAACTGACCCTGCCCAACGGACAGCGCCGACCTTATTCCGTCTGGCTCTCTGGTGAATATCCTAGAGTTCTGGACGGCTTGTGCAAGAGTTTGTCTTTCGATATGCGTGTCGTAGACCCGGCTTGGGTCGGTGCGAAACTGCGCCAACTGCTGGACTTTCCCGAACCGCGTGGCGATTTTCTGGCTTGGGTGCCAGGCGAAAAACGAAAAATCTCCTACCCTTCCACCATCGCCTACTTGTGCCGGTTGATTTTGCATCGTTATTCCATGCTTGGAATTTTGGACGAAGAGGGTTTTCCAGTGGACGATATGGGCATCATGGTGGAATACGAGGCCGACAATGTGGTCCATTTCAAGTCCCGCTCAGTCGGTGCGCTGGAAGTCCATCCCGGCAAACGTTGCCTGGAATGTGGCAATTATGCCGTTATCCGCAAGGACGGTTGCGACTTCTGTTCCGCTTGCGGGGCAGTTGGGGCTTGTGGGTAAGCAAAAGCTTAAGCCGTTCGTGGTGAGTCCTGAGCTTGTCGAAGGGTCGAACCATGAACGCCTTAAGCATCCACCCTTAGACAAGCCCAAGGCGAACGGTTAAGCCTTTGGTATAACTGTCCCGCTTAAGTGGGAAGCCATAAAAAACAGCCTATGTTCCATCTTCACTGACTCTGAGCGGGTGATACGTAGCAGCGACTAAATGCGCCTGTTGATCAAGCAGCAGTTGTTGTTCGGCTGCTGCTGATGAAGAAACAGACAGGGAGTGGAGAGTTTCGCCGTGCGTACGGGTACCTCCACTCTAACCCTCGCTGTCATTTATAGCTGATGTTACGCAACCGTGTAGGCTGTAGCCCGGATGTTGTGGAGTGCGGCGACTCGTCGCCGCCTTTTGCGTCCAAGTGGCGACTCGTCGCCGCCATTTGCGTCCAGCGGCGACGAGTCGCCGCACTCCACAAGTTGCCATCCTCTAGCGATGACTGCGTAACATCAGCTAATAAGTGATATTCAGCTAACGTTTCAAGTTAACTGAATATCTTGCCCTTTCCTACCAGCTATCAAGCAACTCTTTGCTGTTGAAAATGCTGTATTAGCTTTCGTTTTCCAGCCGGTAGCCGATTTTCAAGACCACTTGATAATGGCCGATTTTCCCTTCGACAATATGGCCTCGGGTCTCAACTACCTCAAACCAGTCAAGGCGCTTGCCGCTCTCTGCCAATTTGCTAACGGCGTTTTGGATGGCTTCATCTGAGCTGTTTTTCGACGAACCGACGATGGTGACAATTTTGTAAACGTGATCGGACATGGTTTACTCCTAGGTTGATGGGGATAGGGGGAAGAATTCCGTCCTTAGAGTATAACAGCACATTGTAGGCCAGACGCGTATCTATGCGTTGCTCCCTACCGCTCGGTTATCGGTCAACGTTGCGGATGTTGCCCAAAACCACTGCTTGTTTCGGCACAAGCCCGCTCTCTGCGGTAGAATATCGCCATGGACATTACCTCAATCATCGACAAACTCAACCCCGCCCAACGCATGGCGGTCACTGCTCCCCCCGTTTCCATGCTTGTGCTGGCCGGGGCGGGCAGCGGCAAAACCCGTGTGCTGGTCCACCGCATCGCTTGGTTGATGCGGGTCGAGCAGGTCTCCCCGAATAGCATACTGGCCGTCACCTTCACCAACAAAGCGGCACGGGAAATGCGCGGGCGCATCGAAAGCCTGCTCAATTTTCCCGCCGGTGCCATGTGGATGGGCACGTTCCACGGACTGGCCCACCGTCTGTTGCGCCGCCATGCGCAAGAGGCTGGCCTGCCCGAGACCTTCCAGATTCTCGATTCCGACGACCAGTTGCGCATCGTCAAACGCATCATGAAAGACTTGAATCTGGACGATAAAAAATGGCCGCCGCGGCAAGCGCAATGGTTCATCAACGCCCAGAAAGACGAAGGCATCAGGGCGCGGCATCAGCCCGAGGCTACCGACCCGTTTGAGCGGCAAATGCTGCGTGTCTATCTAATCTACGAACAATTCTGCGACAAGGCCGGCTTGGTGGATTTTGCCGAACTGCTGCTGCGCGCCCATGAATTCCTGCGCGACAACGCCGAGCAATTGGCCCATTACCAGCGCCGCTTCCGCCATGTGTTGGTGGACGAATTCCAAGACACCAACACCATCCAGTATGCCTGGCTGCGCCTGCTGACCCGCGACCGCGACAACCTGTTCGTGGTCGGCGACGATGACCAGTCGATCTACGGCTGGCGCGGGGCCAAGATTGAAAATATGTTCAAATTCCAGAAGGACTACCCCAACCACCAAGTGCTGAAGCTGGAACAGAATTACCGCTCCACCGGCCATATCCTCAACGCCGCCAACGCGCTGATCGCCAAGAATGAGGGCCGCTTGGGCAAAAACTTGTGGACCGAGGACGGACTTGGCGATTCCATCGGCCTTTATTCCGCATTCAACGAACAGGACGAAGCCTATTTTGTCATCGACCGCATCCGGCAATGGGCGCAGGAAGGCGGGCTGCGCTCCGAATCGGCCATACTTTACCGCTCGAATGCGCAGTCCCGCCAATTTGAGGAAAAGCTCATCGCGATGGGCATTCCCTACCGCGTCTATGGTGGATTGCGCTTCTTCGAGCGGCAGGAAATTAAAGACGCACTGGCTTATTTGCGGCTGCTGTCAAACCGCAGTGATGATGCGTCTTTTGAACGGGTCGTCAACACCCCCACCCGAGGCATAGGAGCGCGTAGCTTGGATGCGATCCGCGAACTGGCGCGGGCCGAGGATTGTTCGCTTTGGTTGGCTGCCCAGGCACTGAGCCGTGGCCCGGTGTTTACCGCCAGAACAAAAGGCTTGTTAGCGGCTTTTCTGCATTTGCTCGATTCCCTGTCGGCGGAAACCAAGGAGAAACCGCTGCACGAACAGGTCAAGCTGGTGGTCGAAAAATCCGGCCTGATTGAGTTTTATAAACAGGAAAAGAGCGAGAAGGGAGAAGCGCGGGTGGAAAACTTGGAGGAATTGGTCACCGCCGCCCGGCAGTTTGAACACGAAGCACCGCAACAGGAAGAAGGCGAAAACTTAAGCCTGCTCGACTACTTCCTGGCCCATGCCTCATTGGAAGCTGGCGAAGCCCAAGGCGATGCGTCTGAGGACTGCGTACAGTTGATGACCCTGCATTCGGCCAAAGGCTTGGAATTTGACTTGGTGTTTGTGGTGGGCTTGGAGGAAGGGCTGTTCCCGTCCCTGCAATCCTTGGAAGATGCCGGACGGCTGGAGGAAGAGCGCAGGCTCTGTTATGTCGGCATCACCCGCGCCAAGAAAAAGCTCTACCTGACTTATGCCGAATCACGGCGGCTATACGGCAAGGAAATCCAAGCCCATTCTTCCCGCTTCCTGCGTGAAATCCCCGAAGAACACTTGCAAGAAATCCGCATGAGGGCGAATGTCTCCCGGCCTGTTTCTGCCCGAGAACCCAAAGGGGCATCCTCACTCAGCTCAGGCACGGCGGGCGGTTTCAAGCTCGGCCAGCGCGTGGCCCATGCCAAATTTGGCGAGGGCATCATCCTGCAAGCGGAGGGCGAGGGGGCGCAAGCGCGGGTGCAAGTCAACTTCGCCGACGTGGGCAGCAAATGGCTGGTGTTGAACTATGCCAATTTACAGGCTATTTGACTATGCATAAGGCGGCGATATTCGACATGGACGGCCTGCTGCTGGACTCCGAGCGCCCAATCCGGGATGCTTGGCTACAGGTTGCCGCGCACAACGGCGTGGGCTTGACCGAGGATATCTATTTGCAATGGGTGGGCCGGCGCGAAGCGGACATCAAAGCTCAATACGGAGAATTTTTCGGGCCGAAACTGCCCTTCGCACTGGCCTGCGAGCAAGTGCGTGCGCTGGTGTCGCAGCGTTATGCGGCAGAAGGCTACGCGGTGAAAGCTGGCGCGGTCGAACTATTGTCTTGGTTGGCCGAGATGGGCATCCCCTGTGGCGTGGCCTCCTCAACACGGCAGGCGGAAGTCCAGCGCCGTTTGGAACGAGCCGGGCTGCGGGATTTCTTCGCCATCATTACCGGCGGGGATGAAGTGACTAGGGGCAAACCCCACCCCGATTTGTTTTTCCTCGCCGCGCAGCGCTTAGGGGTGGAGCCACACCATTGCTTGGTGTTTGAAGACTCCGAGTATGGTGCGCAAGGCGCGGTTGCCGCCGGCATGGCGGCCGTGATAGTGCCTGATCTTAAGCAACCTAGCCCAAACACCGCCGAGCGGTGCTTGGCCGTGTTGCCATCGCTGAATCAGGTGCCTGTGTTTGGCAGGGAGTGGTTTTTATAGAATATGGCCGAAAATACTTGTGCATGAAAATCACGAACAATTCCTCCGCAAATATCCTTGCCAAGCTGGGGCTTGGCGTTCCTTCTGGGAGCGCCAAGCCCCAGCTTGGCCATTGGATGGCATGTTCTTTCTTGGAATTCACCTAAGCTAACAGCTTAAGGTGCTAGCCGGCTTCCGTCCGCAACCGGGCCACCGCCTCCAAGCTCAGGCCAGTGGCGGATGCGATGGCCGCATCACCTAGTATCGGCAACAGATTCCGCGCTACGGTCAGTGCCTTGGCTTGTTTGCCCCTGGCTTCCCCGGCAGCCAAGCCATCCTCAAATGCTTTGTCATGCGCCCCCCGTTGCAGACGGATGAAATCGTGCCGCCGTTCCTGCTGCTCCAACTCCTCCGGTGACAAGCCGGCGGTGTTGGCAATGGCGAAAGCCTCCCTGATGGGTGCCTCGTCCAACGCTTGCGGAACCATGCTCAAACGTCCGGCGTTTCTGATAAAAAACAACCATTTGTCTTGGATCGTTTGCAAGCCCGCTTCTGGTTTTGTGAATTTCGGCAACTCAAAAAAGATCAGCTCAATATCATCCCTATATTGGATAAAACGCTCTTTTTCCAATAACAAGAATCGGCTGCACACCGCTTCCGTTTCAAATAGCGCAAAATCGACCAAGGTCAAGGCGATGACCGGATTCAACAGGGTATAGTCCTCGCCTTCCCGCAATTGCCGGGAATAACTCTTCGCTGCGTTGTACAGAATGCGCTGCTCGAAGCCCTTGACGTTGAGCACCTGCATTTCAATAATGACCTCCCGCCCGTCGGCCAGTGTGGCTTTGACATCCACATAAGTGTCCTTCATGCCTTGTAGCAGGGGGATTTGATAGGGATCGACGATGGTCAGGTCAGTGACTTCCCGTCCTTCAGGAAAACCAATCAGGGCGTTGAGGAAGCTGATCAGAATCGGCTTGCTCTCGGCACTGCCGAAAACCTTTTTGAAGGCATAGTCAGTTTTAACGTCTAGGAAGTGCATGGTTCATTCCAATTAATTTACCGTTGTTTTCGCTTGGTATGGCTTGATCCGCGCCAACACGTCGGCCAAGGTTTCCCTTGCCTGTTCTGCGTCGAAATGGGATTGCAGATTAATCCAGCTTTGCGCGTCTGTGTCAAAAAACACGGCTAGGCGCAGAGCCGTATCGACACTGATACCGCGTTTGCCTTGGACTGTTCATTTATCCGACGGGGCGGCACACCGATTGATTTTGCCAGCGAATACTGGCTAATATTAAGCGGTTTCAGGAAGTCTTCGTTGAGGATTTCGCCGGGATGGGCAAAGGGTATTTCTCGCATGGTTTACAACGTTTTCAACATCAAAGAGTTACTTGTTGGATTATATCATTTTGCAAAGTAGTTCATACACAGGATGGTTTGATTGAGTGTCCCTTATTATTTTTCTTTGTTAAGATAAAAACGCTGTACATGAAGCAAATCGGGACTCCTAGCGAAGTAGTGTCGTAGGCCGGAATAAGCCCGTTTACGGGCGTTTCCGGCTTACCCCGACATCTGCGCGCGGGCGGTTTTGCCGGAAACGCCCGCCAAGGCGGGCTTATTCCGGCCTACTTCGACACAATGAGTAACAGTAACATCAGTGTCGTAGCCCGGATTGCGCCGCAAGCGGCTCCATCCGGGCTACAGCTTTTTGCGCCATATAATATAACTTAAAAAAGTAATTATATGATATTTAAAACGCTATAAAACAAGAGCAAAAGACACAAAGGGAAAAAGCACAAAGAGCAAAGGGCTATAAGTCCTGGGCAAGACGGAAGCCGAGGTTGCTGAGTCGGTAGTCCGTGATGTACCTGCTGCGGAAGGCCGAGCGGAGGTTGTCCGGGTCGAAGTACCAAGACCCCCCGCGAATCCCCCGCCGGGTACAATCCCCACTCTGCTCGGTTTGCCAAGCTGAATTCCCAGCTACCGGGGCAGCTAGATAATTTGGATGGAAGCAGTCTTGCACCCATTCCCAAACATTGCCCGCGGTATCGAAAAGTCCAAACGGATTGGCCGGGAAAGAACCCACAGGGGCCGTCTGCTTGTTATCCCATTGGCTACCACAACCATTGCAATTAGCATGGCCCTGACCGATATCTTCGCCCCACCAGTATCTGGACGAAGTACCTCCTCTAGCAGCATATTCCCATTCTGCTTCAGTGGGCAGGCGGTAGTTTTTGCCCGTCTTCCCGGATAACCAAGCGGCATAAGCCACAGCATCGTCCCAAGAAACATAGATCACCGGCTGCTTGCCACGGCCCCACCCAGCATCGTCCGGTAATGGGCGGCCGGTGGAAGCGGCAAACTGATCGTATTCCTCAAAGCTCACTTCGTAACGGCCTATCATGAAGGCCTTAAGCGTGACCTGATGCGCCGGCTTTTCGTCTGTTTGAGCTTGGTTATCTCTATCCGGGGAACCCATCCAAAACCTGCCTGCTGGAATGTTGACCATTGCCGGCTGCTTGATCAGCTTAGGATCGTGGTCCACCAATTCCTTGACGGAACGGGCGTAATCTTGCAGATAGGCTTGTGCGGTGGTTTGGGCGACATCCGCCTTATTGTTAGCGACATTTGCCGACCACCATTGCCATCCAGCCATTGAGATTGCCAACACTAGCACACTCATGCTTGCCAGCCTGACAGTGCGCACCCGGCTTTGCCGGTGTTGATACACGACACCGGCCAAGCTGTCGTGGCTGAGTTCGTAGGAGAACTTGTCTAGCTTATCCTCGCGCCTGAGTATTTTGGCCTCCACCAGCTCATCCAAGGTTTTGTCTTTGAGTCCATAACTGCGCAGAATCTGCCCCTGCCCCAAGCTTTCCCGATAACCCTCGGGGCTGAGCAAGCCTTGCTCGCACAAGCGCTGCGCCTTGCGGCGGACGCGCCGGTTTAGTTTGCTTAAGGCGTGTAGATAAAACTGCCTGATGACTTTTCCCATGCCCTCCATCGCTGCCATTATATTAAGCTCGGATGGAGTGCAAGGCCTGCCTTGCAAAACTCCGAACATCTTGTAAATCCAAGCAAGGCGGGCCTTGCACTCCCGGTGACAGCAAGTCATAGCCCTTAACTTAATGGCAATGATGCCATCAGTGCCAGCAAAATAGTCCTGCATATCGACGGTCAAGCGAGTATCGTCTGCGCTTTGCCGGGTGGCGACTTGCTGCTCCACATGGCGACACAGTATTTGCAATTGAAACGGTTCAATTTCCCCGTGGTTACTTGCAAGAAACTTCAGCATTGCCTCTAAGATTTCCGCGCTATATTGGAACGGGCGGGTGGCAAAGCGGCCATCGGCATCCTCCAAATGGGCTGGTTTCTCAATGGCCAGGCGGGCATGTGCACTATCCAGTGGCAGCAGCCGATAGCGGTGGTCGAGAATGCCGGGCACGGCTAGTGCCAATTCCTGCAAGCTGCCTACATATTCCTCACGCAGGCTGAGCACTAGCCGCACACTGGGGGCTACTGCCGGATAGTCCAGCTTCGCACCGTCGCGAATACGTTGGCGTACGGATGGCGGCAGGGTGCCGGTGACCAGATGGCCTAGTTCTAGTGCCAGGGACTGCCTAAATTCTGGTTTGTGCAAGGTGAAGATTTCCTCGAATTGATCCAACACCAGCACGGGTGCTAGAAACCTGTCCCCTAGTGAGAACAGCACGGTGTTGAAATACTCCCATAGCGTGTCCCCCACGCCATGCGTGTAGGCAATCTGTTTGGCTTTGCAAGTGGCTTCCACAGACAGACGCAACTCGTCCATGAGTTTGCTGTCGCGCCAATTAAAACGCAGCCGGATAGGCAGTAGATCGCGTTCACGCAGCCGGGGGAAAAGCCCTGCCTGCAACAAAGAAGTCTTACCCAGCCCAGACTTGGCAAACAACACCAGCAGCTTGCTGGACAGCACACGGTTTAACACCTCCGTGATTTCCTCGTCGCGCCCGAAGAAAACCCGGCAATCGGTGTCGTCATCCCGGAAGGATTCAGGCCCAGGATAACGGTAATGGCGCTGGGCTGCGGGCTGCACGGGCTGGTCTGGTTTGTTATATCGTGCCATTTACAGCGTTTTAATATCAAATAGTTACTTGTTAAGTTATATTATTTTGCAAGGCACAGACACACAGGATGGTTTGATTGAGCATCCTTTATAATTTTTATTTGTTAAGATAAAAACGCTGTATCCGCTCCTGCCGCCTACGGTGGTCATCCCAAATATCGTTCACCAGTCGGCCCAAGCCATAGTCCTGGCGTAGGTCTAGGTAATTTAAATCTTCCAGTTCGCTAAGTTTCTGCTTGCCATCGCCGACTAGGAAGGCCGGGATGATGAAGCGAAACCCTTGCGCAGTGCTCTTCTGGCGTTCTCGGGCTGCGGTGATTTCCTTATAGCAATAGCTCGTGACCTTGCTAATAAAATGGGGGGTTTGTAGCACCAGGAAATAATCTACCTGATATTCGATGACATGCATCAAGCGCCAGTCCCAATCTTCGCCACCCCGGAGGTTGTCCCTGTCCCGCCAAGTGTTAAGTCCTTTCGCCCGCAATTGTTCGCCCAGCCGGCCCACCAACTCGCTATCTTGCGAGCTATGGCATAGGAACACGGTGGGAGCATCGGACGATGGTTCCTGTACGGTGGGCATAGTGGCAGCCGCCTTTTCCTCCGAGCACCGGCGGCGTAGTTCGCGGGCAAATTCACCCCAGGAGCATTGTTTGAATTCAATGGCTTGGGCTTGGTCGAAAAACAACGCGGTTTTCTTTCCCTGTGGGTCGGCAAAGAATTGGGTACCCTCCAAGGCCAACGAGCGCGGGGCGTTTTTCGGCAATTCCTTGCGCAACACATGCAACAGGATGCGCAAATACCAATGCTGAAAGCCGAAACCGACAAACAAGAAAGACATGTCCGGGTCACTGAACTGGCTTGCCAATTCGGGCGGCAGTTCGGGACGGTTGGAAATGACGTTGACGAGGAAATCCAATTGATCCGTTTCGGTCAACACCAATGAACTGCTGTCACCGATATGCCCATAAAGTTGATACACTAGCGGACGGGCTGCGTCAGGCAAGCCCAAGCGGGCGCTGCCGCCCGAGCGAAAATGATAATACGCCAAGGTGGGCGTTTTTCCTGCCTGTTTGAATGCGTTGACCATCAGCTTGTCAGGCGTGGTGGTGATGCACAGCGACAAGGGCAATGCGGCAAGGCAATCGTGAATATCCGAACGCTGCGCCTGCTGGGGCTGGTAAAAATCCTCGACCTCAAGTTCCAATTCAGTGCGGTCACCCATCCTGTGGGTCAAATAAAGTTGGGCCACATGCGCCAGATCGTCCCGGTCACAAACCGCTATCTTGCTTGCAACCACATCAGCCAAGCGGTTCGCCAGACGCACATTAAAACACGGTTGCGCGCTATCGGCAGTGTCTTCTGTAATATCCGGCCCCAGCAATAAAATGCACTTGCCACGCACAATGTTCCTGAGCAATCTGCGCCAATCTTGCTCTTTCAAGCTATTTTCCATTGTTTTTACAGCGTTTTTAATTTCGAATAGACTTTATCGGAAACCGCGTAAGTAGGTGACCATTATATTTTTTAACTTTTTGGCTGGCAGTAGGTTAAGCCGTTCGTGGTGAGCCTGTCGAACCATGAACGGCTTAACCGTCCATCCTTCGACAAGCTCAGGACGAACGGTTAGGTGATTTCCAAGAAAGAACATCCCATCCAAAGGCCAAGCTGGGGCTTGGCGCTCCCAGAAGGTACGCCAAGCCCCAGCTTGGCAAGGATATTTGCGGGGGATTGTTGATGATTTTCATGCACAATTCAAGCGATAATGAATTTACGAGTGCAATTAAAAGTGATGCAGACGAACAGGACAGTCTTTGAATTTATATTGGGAGTGCAAGGCCTGCCTTGCCTTTAGATGCACTCGCAAGGCAGGCCTTGCACTCCCGCATCACTTTTAATCGCACTCTGAATTTACAGCATTTTCATCTTCAATACCTTCGCCAAAAGTTACGCCGCTTTTGCATGAATCCTGCCGATTTCTGCGGTCTGGAAAATACTGTCGTCGATTAAAAACGCCTCGCCATTTTTGCCGAGCAAATTTAATATCCGCCGCGTGTATTTTCGCGCC
>CAIZPP010000227.1 GCA_903934875.1 uncultured Methylococcaceae bacterium | reverse complement strand
CCCGGTTTGTATTTATGTACAGCATTTTTATCTTAACAAAGGATAATTATAAAGGACGCTCAATTAAACCATCTTGTGTGTATTTGCCTTGCAAAATGATATAACCTAAAAGTAACTCTTTGATATTAAAAATGCTGTAATTGACATGATTTGTTTATTTTATTGAAATAAAGCAAAATCAATGCCAACACAAATGGGACTGATGTATTAGGAAAATCAGTTGTTTAACTTGATTGCTGCGTAAGTCCTAAGCAAGAATTTGTCGCTAAGCTGACAATCTAGGGAACGAGCGACAGCTTATAGGGAGGCGGAAGACTTTGTTCGGCGGTAAATTCCGGCTCTTTCCGGCATTATTTGCGCGTATCCAGCCAAGCGTTGACTACTACGATATCCTGCCTGGTCAATAGGCTGGCACCCTGCTTGAGTGCCAGACTGTTCGTAATATAATCATAGCGTGCCTGTGCGTGATCGCGTTGCGCACGGTAGAAGTTGCGCTCGCTAGTGACCACATCCACCATGGTGCGCGTCCCCACCCTAAAGCCCGCTTCCGTGGCGGCAACGGCGGTGCGCGTGGATTCGACGGCGGCTTTCAGTGCTTTGACTTGGTTAATGGAAAACTGAACGCCATAAAATGCATCCTGAATCTGTTTTTCAACACTGCGGCGATTTTTGTCCAATTCTTGCAGCGCAGCCGCCAATTGATGTTGCGACTGGCGGACACGCGAATTGACCGCGCCCCCTTGGAATAAAGGCATGTTCATCTGCACACCGACCGTCTGCGAATTCGCCACCAAGCCGGCAGGCCGGTCAGTGTCGTTGATTCCCACCGAGCCGAACAGGTCTAGCGACGGCAAATGGCCTGCAAATTGAATTTCGATATTTTTCCTCGCGACCTCGGCACGGTTTTGCGCCGCGATAATTATTAGATTATTGCGCTGTGCCAATGCGCTCCAATCCTCCAACTTGGCAGGCGATGGCTCCAGCAGCGGCGGGTCCAAGCCCATAACAGCCAAGTCAATGTTTGTAAGCCCTATAATCTCGCGCAAAGCGGCATTTGCCACAGACAAAACGCGTTGTGCGGCAATAGTATTGGCAATAGCCAAGTCGAAACCGGCCTGTGCCTCGCTAAAATCAGTTATCGCCACCGTGCCCACCGTGAATTTTCTATCCGCCTGCGCCAGCTGGCGTTCCAACGCACGCCTTTCGGCATTGGCAAAATCAAGATTGTCCTGCGCCGACAACACGGCGAAATAAGCCTTGGCAGTGCGGACGAACAAATCCTGCTGTTCGGCTTCATACTCTGCCTCCGCTTGGGCTAGCTGATTGTCCGACTGGCCTAGTTGCGCCCAATAATCGTGATGGTAGATCGGCTGGGTTAATTTTAGATAGACATTGCTGTCCCAGAAATGCTGTTGCCCAACCTGCAAAGTCGTGAACGTGCTCGTGGTGTCAAAGCGGTTTTGGGTTAGATTGCCGACAATCGCCAAGCTTGGAAGCAAACGGGCAATACTTTGCGGTCGGATTTCCATTGCTGCGTCCCGGTTAGCCTCCGCTTCAAGTATTTTTGGGTCGCCTTGCAAAGCCAAGTCATAAATTTGCAGCAGGTTTTCGGCGTTTACTGGGGATAAATTTAATATGAGGCTTACCGCCAAGATTATTCTTTTGACCATGCTTACAGCGTTTTTAATATCGAATAGTTACTTGTTACAGCATTTTTAATATCAAAGAGTTACTTTCATGTTATATCATTTTGCAAGGCAAATACACGCAAGATGGTTTAATTGAGCGTCCTTTATTATTATTTGAAAGATAAAAATGCTGTACATCAATACAAACCGGGATTCCTTGCGATGTATTAAAACATAGACCATCCCGATTAGGATGATGTTTCAGCAAAACCCAGAACGCCCGTCGTTCCAGCATAGATCGTCGGAACTTAGGCTCCATGCACATATGTCCAGCACCACCCACTAGCTATCCAGTAGCTCTTTGATGTTGAAAACGCTGTAACCCTACTTAAATTTGATATCGCAGCGAACACCGGCGGGTATTTTTTGCTGCGGATTGGGTAGCGCCAGCCGAATGCCAAAGGTTCCGCTGGCCGCATCTATCAACGAGTCCACAATGACGACACGAGCCGAATATTTCCCGCCCACCGCTTGTTCAGGCTGGACTTCCGCCTCCATGCCTAGGCGAATGGAGCCATACATAGAAAGCGGGGCAATCACTTCGACATTCAATGGATCAACTTGGGCTATTTTAAAAACCGGCTGGTCATCAACATGCTCTCCGGGCGATTTGTAACGTTTGACCACAATGCCATCCACGGTGCTGTATAACACACGTTGTTTTAGCAATTCGGTGGCACGGTCCAGTTCCAAATGGGCAATTTGCTTGTCTTCCTTGGCTTTTTTCAGTTCAAACTCGGCGACGGTCTTTTTTGTCTCTGCCTCGTCGGCCTCCGACAGCGGTACCATCTTGTCCTTGTATAGCTCGCTGGTGCGGCCATGTACGCGGACACTTAAATCTAGGCGGGCCTGCGCCGCAAAAATTTCGCTGGTCAACTCGGCCTGGGTGCGCACTAAGCTGACATTCGCCTCTTCGACCCCCGATCTCAATTTTGCAAGAACTTGGTTTTTCTTCACATGGTCGCCGCGCTCCACCAATATCGTATCCAAAACCCCCGGCACAGGGCTGCTCAACTCCACGGTCATGCGGGGTTCGATCACGCAATCAAGGCCATGGGTATCCAATGCCAAGGCCGGTACAAGGCAAGACGGAAACAGCAATATGACGGCGATGGAGGATAAGCAGCATTTGTTAGGGTGATAAATGGCTGCGGAATTTGGGTATTGCGACACTTCTTTGTTAACCATTAATTAAGCCTGACATACAGCGTTTTCAACATCAAAGAGTTACTGGATAGTGGGCTTTTTGTCGCCCTACAAAATGGCCTATCTGCCACTTTCAGCGCTAGGAGTCCCGATTTGCATTCATGTACAGCGTTTTTTCTTAACAAAGAAAAATAATAAAGGACACCCAATCAAACCACCAATTGTGTGAATTACTTTGCAAAAAATATAACTTAACAAGTAATCATTCGATATTAAAAACGCTGAAATTGTCACTCCGAGGTTCCCGAAAAAGCCAGGGCATTTCTGATTTGCCCATCTATTTTAAGCATATTGCGACGCATTTTGGAATGGGACCGTTCGGCGGCCCTCTGCGCCGACCACATAAGATTCTCTGCTAGACGGCGGGCCGCCGGCGTTGCCTTCCCGCGTCCCAATTGTTCAACCAAGACCCGGACAGTGGCAGAACCGTAAACTTTAACCAACTCATCCTCCAACGATAAAATCATCTCAAAGCTGCCTGGATCGCCTTGGCGACCGCAACGGCCAAATAACTGCCGGTCTATCCGTCCTGACTCGTGCATTTCCGTGGCAATCACATGCAAACCTCCCAGATCGCGCACCAGCGGCCCTAGTTTAATGTCCGTTCCCCGGCCTGCCATATTGGTGGCGACCACTATCCGCCCCATTTCGCCGGCGCGGGCAATGATGTCGGCTTCATGCTCATCTTGCCTGGCATTAAGCACTTGATGCGCAATCCCTTTCCCGCCCAACAAACCGCTAAGATGCTCGGATGCGGCAACCGAGCGCGTACCCACCAAAACAGGCCGGCCCTGGGCATGGATGTGTTCTATCCTTGCAACAACCGCATCCCATTTTTGGCGGGCGCTGGGGAATATCTGCGTAGAGCTGGCGACCCGGCGCACCGGACGGTTGGTGGGGACAGTGACCACATTCAGCCCATAGACTGCCCACAATTCGCCCGCGACCTCGTGCGCCGTGCCTGTCATACCGGCCAGAAGGAGGTAGCGGCGGAAAAATTGCTGGTAGCTAACCCGCGCCAAGGTCTTCTTGGTGCCGGTGATGGCGCATCCCTCCTTGGCTTCGATCAGTTGATGCAGTCCTCTTTCCCAAGATCGGTCCGCCATGACGCGTCCGGTGAACTCATCCACAATCTGGACTTTACCCTCACGGATTAGGTAATGCCTGTCATGGAGATAAAGATACATCGCACTGAGCGCCTGCTCGACCAGTTCCAACCTGCGGTGCTTGCCGTTCCATATCCCGCCTAGCGATGCAGCAAGCGCAACAACTTTGGCCTTGCCTGAGCCGGTCAGTTCCACGGAACGGGAACGCTCCAGAATGTGGAAATCTTGACTCGGTTCCAGCTGCTTCGCCAGATCCAGCGCCTGCTGGTAGACTCGCTGCTCTTCCAGCACCGGCATTTCTTGTGAAATAATCAGTGGGGTCCGCGCCTCATCTATCATTACGCTGTCGGCCTCGTCCACAATGGCGAAGCACAAACCCCGCAACAATAACGCATTCTTCCGTGCCGGGTTCCCGTCCAGCCGCTCCATCTGGAATTGCAACCGGCTGTAAGGGCGGCCCAATGCCAAACGGTCTTTGAGGTAGTCGAACACCAGTTGTTTATTGGTGCAATAGGTGATGTCACAAGCGTAGGCCTGTTGCCTGGCTTGGGTATCAAGCCCTTCCGTGACCATCCCCACCGTCAGACCCAACGCACGGTACAATGGCCCCATCAATTCGGCATCCCGCCTCACTAGGTAATCATTAACCGTTACGATATGCACAGGGACTCTGGCTAACGCCGCAGTGCAGGCCGGCAACGTGGCGGTCAGAGTCTTGCCTTCACCGGTCTCCATCTCCGCCACCAAGCCGTTGAGGATGAGCCAGCCCCCCATGATTTGCACATCGAAGTGGCGCATGCCTAGCATCCGGCTCGCCATTTCCCGAATCAAGGCGAACGAACACGCGGCCACGTCTTCACGAAAGCCGTGACAGGCCAAACGGTGGCGGATAGAGGAAAGTTTGGCTTGCAGTTCACTATCCGACAAAGCGGCAAACTCTGCTTCGGCCAGGTTGACCCGTGCGGCAAAGCGGTCAAGATTCGAGCGGCGGCCACGCAGCCTCTGCCGAATCTTCCCCACCGTGCCATGCACAGCTTGCGCCACCCAGCCGGGCGGGGGGTCCTCCCGCTGCGGATAATGGCCTAGGACTAATCCCGGACTGGGGGCGAACACTTCGCTCATACGCCGAATCTTTTCAGGAACAACTGCCTGAGTTTGCGATACCACTGCCAGGCCAGTGGTTCATCACCGTGGTCGAAGCGCAGGTAAACCCGTGAACCCAAATTGCGGAAAACCGTTTGCTCCGGCAATTTGATATCAAACTGGAAAACCGTCTCAAAGGCTTTGGCACCCTGCTTGTCCGTCGGATCGACGGCAATCTCACCACCGCCGGCCTGGCCCAGCGCCGTGCTGGGCAACCTGTCGGATGCAGCCGGGACTTCGCGCTCGACTTTGCCCGAGTAAATGTGTTCCACATCCTCGGCCAAACGCAAATCGACGCGTCGAATGCCTTGCCGCAACAAACCGATGCGGTCTTGGGTAACCACCACCTTAACAGTGGCCACCGGATATTGCACCACATAGGCGACCATCTCGCCATGCTTCAGCCATTTGCCGACCAAGTCTTCGGCTCTGGGCACGATAAAAACGCCTTCGGCGTGGCTTTTAACCACTAGGTTTGCCACACGTTTACGGGTCTGCTCCAATTCGGCGTTTACCGCAGACATCTCTTCCTTGATCATCTGTGCCTTCGGGTAGTCTTCATGCCATTCGGCAGCGTATCTCGCCTCCAATTCACGCTGGCGATATTCAAGCACCGCCAAACGCCCGGTGAGCAAAGAATCCTCGGTGACCAACAAAGCTTCGCCAGGTGACACATGGCTGTTCGGCTTTACTAGTAATTGCCGCACAAAGCCATCGGTTTCCGCACGGACACGGGATTTTTCCGGCAACCACAACACGCCTTCCGCACGGGTGTATAAGGGTAACGGCACTACAAAAAACAAGCCAAGGACCATCGCCAGTATGCCCACGCTGACGCAAACTGCCCGTATCCGCTGTTTTTCAATGGCAGGGTTTCTCAACAGAAAATGGACGCTTTTTGCCAAAGGGACGGCTATCATGGTTGCCGCGGCCCAGATGGCCATCAAGATACCCACAACAAAAAATTTACTGGCAATGAAGAGGATGATGCCCACCGCCACAAACTGGCGGTAAACGAACGACGCGGAGCCAAATACGGCAAGCCAAGTCCGCTCACTGGCCGACTCGGCATTCGTCCTGGCCTCTTGCAGCCCGAACAAATACCGTTGGACGCAGTATCCCAAATACTGGTTGGCGCGGCTGGCAAGATTTGGAATTTCGATGGCATCCGCTAAGATATAATAGCCGTCAAACCGTAGTAATGGATTGCCGTTGAAAAACAACGTGGACACGCTGCCGATCAGTATCACATTGTAGGCAACCGCCCTGACCAGCCCTGGCTCCGCATTTAGCCAAATAAATAAAGCCAATGCGGCGATGAACAGTTCCACGATCATGCCGGCCGCACCCACCACCATTCGTTTACGCTTGTCGCGGAAAGCGGAGGCGGCAGACGCATCGACATACGGAACTGGCATTAAGACGATGAGCATGACTCCCATCTCATGGACTTCCCCACCCCACACTTTGGTGGCGAAAGCGTGGCCCAACTCATGCAAAGCCTTGATTGCGGGATAGACCAGAAACAGTATGAGTAAATTGCTGGGTGCCAACACCCGGTCAGTCATATTTTGCGAGAGGTCGCTCCAGTGCGATGCGGCCAGCACAGCAGCCGATCCGACCACGCCTAGCCACAACAGCGCACCGAACCACCCGAACAAGGGTTTAAGCAAATTGTGCCATCGCGCCAGAAAAGGCTCCGGGTCGAGTAGCGGAAAACGCAAGGAAAGCGGACTCCAAAGGCGTTGCAGCCACTTTTGGCGCTCTTGACGCTGGCAACGCTGAAACAGCTCCTGGCTGTCCGGGGGCACGTCACAGAGGAGAAGGTCGTTGGCATGTAACTGGCCCAGCAGGCGGATCATCTCATCCTGAGTTGGCGCGTCGTCACCCAAATGTTCCGCTGCCATCGTCCAGATTGTCTGCAAGTTGCGCTGGCCGTCCAACAGCGAAATGACATAATGGGCGGCGGGCGTGAAGCGGTGGCTGCGGCCAGCCAGGGAGTCCTGCAGCACATACCAAAGTTGGCCTCGATAGTGGTGGCGATGGATCGTCGCATGGCTACGCAGCTTCGGCTGGAGTCCCGCGACCCGATACCAGGACGGGCTGAACATCGACATGCTCAAAACCAGAACCCCCAAAACCAAAGGCGCAACCAATTGATCAGTTTGTGCGACCAAATCCACAACAACTTGCGGTCGCCGATTTCAATTTTGCCGACACCTTTCATACCGGGACGCAAGAAAGCAGGTGTCTGGTCCAGCTTGGCCTCCACCCGAAAATAGTTCCGGCCTTCCTTCGACTCGGAAACCGGAGTGATTTTCATTATGCTGAACGGCAAAACGGCGGAAGCCGCACCCGCCAACACTAGCTTTCCCCGTTGCCCGGCCCGCAATTCCTTCATGTCCGCCTCATCCGCTTCCAAGATGACCCGGTACGCATCTAGCGGCGCAACTTCGAACAAGACATCCCCACGGGCAACCGGTGCGCCTAGGGATTGGCTCAAATCGCCGCTCACCACCACCCCGTCGAAAGGTGCCGTAACACGGCTACGGGCCAATTGCTCATCGACTAGCGCCAGCTCAGCCTCGGCCTGGCCGACTTGCGCAGTGAGCACACTCACCTCGGCGCGCTCTGCTTTGGATAGAGCCTCACGGTATTGCCGTAAGTATTGCTCGCGCTGGCTGGACCATTTCATCCGCTCAAGTTGTAAATCGCGGTCATCCATCTGCGCCATCAAATCCCCACGGCGCACTACATCGCCCGCCCGGAGCGGGGCTTCCATGACATAACCGTCCAGTGGTGCCGCCACAACGCGTTGAACTTCACCCTCGATTTTTGTGTCTGCCGTCACTCGATAGTCCCCGGTGGCGAACGCGAAAAACAGCACAAGGGCAAGAGCAAGGCCCACAGACAGTTTCAAGCCCGCATGTCCGGCTCCGACCAGATCAATGACATGGCGTTTCGCGGAACGCCATGCTTTGGCCGCGAGCCATTCGTCTTCCTTTAATTTGTCGTCAAGAATCGGCCCGGCCATGCATGCCACCGCCTCGCAT
Organism: uncultured Methylococcaceae bacterium; assembly: GCA_903934875.1. Lineage (GTDB taxonomy): Bacteria > Pseudomonadota > Gammaproteobacteria > Methylococcales > Methylococcaceae > Methylumidiphilus. The sequence continues at coordinate 14,812 of CAIZPP010000227.1, read as the reverse complement.
AACTCAATCACATCCACGTCGAAGGGGCGATCCGCAGGTCGTTCCAGTGTCAATCCTCCAATGACCCGCTCGCCACGACTGATAGGCACCGTCAAAACCGCAGAGTCTCCAAAATTTTTGGAAAGCTCGGCTTGGGAACGGATAAAATGTGCGATATCCCCTTCTTGGGCAGGGAAAACAAGGGTCGAGCGCTGCTCCATGGACTCATCCATGGCGGAGCCAATACAGTCGATAAGCTTGGATTCTTGCTGAAAATGGGCACTGTGGGACAAAGCCCGCACTTTTATGTAGCGTCCCTCAAGGAACCCGATGCTGACACGTTCGCAATCCAAGGTGGTGGCTATATCCGTCGCCAGTGCGGTGGCAGCGTCTTGAAACCGCTCGCTTTCGACGCAGGTCGCCAGCCATTTAAGAATGGTTGCCTGACGTTGATTTTGCGGCGAAAGCTGCCTCTTTTCCTGTTGCCGTAGGCGAATTTCCAGCCACGCAGCACCCCATTGCAATTGGCGCAGGGCGGCGCGAAGCCCCAGTTCGGACCTGAGAGTCATTTCAACGGCGACCACGCCTTGCAATTGGCCGTCGATCAAAAAAGGATAGGCAATTTGGCATAAATGACTCGTGGATGCCTTCCCAGGCACATTCTCCACTGGGGGAGTCCTCAGCACACCACGGCGTTCCTGCAATGCCAATTCAGCGGCAGTGGTCAATCCTAAAGTGCCACCCGTGCCCTCAGGCCAGAATGCCGCCGGGGTATAAATTCCGCTGTCCGGTGACCCGAGCACAACGACACCCCGCAAGGCACCGGCTATTTGGGTGCATTGCAAGATGAGCCAGCAATTTGCGAAGTTTTCAGGCGTAGCTGCCTCCTGCAACCGCTGCCAAATGGCTTGGTCTAGGTAGGTCGGGGAAGCGGCTGTACCCATTTCGGTAGGGCTGTTTGGAATCGCGGCGATGCCTGAGGCATCTTCCCTCATTCTAATCATATACTATTTGAACATGAAACCGCTGTAAGAACATCCAAAGCAGAAAACCGAACTATAAATAATGCCTCATTCAATTAGCTTAATGCTTGCTAACCCTATTGGGAAGCAATTACGACACACCCATAAAGCAACTAAAAATGTCAACAATTCAATTCAAGCCTATGATTTAAGATAACATATAATGCATTTTTTTGATGCATCAAATTACCAATTGATATTAAAAACGTTCTATGGTAAAAAATTACACCCAATGTTGACATGATATCATGGACACCCGTAGCCAATCAATAATGACAGTTTGACCTTCGCACTACTCGCATGTCACTCTAAAAATGGCTGAACCATAGGATGGGTAGAGGCATGGATGCCGAAACCCATCATTATGAGTGCTCCAATGTTGTGATGGGTTTCCCTTACGCTCTACCCATCCTACACTTTTGTCCAATTTTGTAGTGATTAAGGGAATAGCATCTGCGGTCTCAATTTTTATTGAACTATAAACATATATTTACAAGAGGGGCGTGGCAATGTCTTACCCATTTGAACATCAATCGAAAAACTTTAGCTTAGGCGGTAGACAATTATCTGTGTTAGCACGGTGCAAAGATATTGTCACAGCACTGCGGCTAAGTGGCTCGGCCCTGTTCAAACCCAAGACCGCACCGGCTCCTGAACCCCTGCTATTCGAAACCTTGGAACCTAGGGTCTTGTTGTCGGCCGGCTTGTCCTTCGCCTCGGCCGGTGCGGGTGTCCATGACCTGACCCTGCATTTCGACTCAAGCAGCCAATCTTTTCAGTTGCTCAATCCGGCCAATAACAACGCGGTGGTGCAGTCGGTGGCCAGCCCCACAGACGGTACGCTGAACATTCAAGCCAATGCCGGTGCCAATTCCCTGACCTTGGATTTTGCCAGCCTGCAAGGACTGACGCAAGCACTGAGCGTCAATTTCGTACCTGTCCAATCCCAAGACACCGCCACCCTCAAAGTCGCACAGGATGCCAACATCGCATTGTCAAACAACCAAGTGACAAGCGGTAATACATCCGTTTCAATCAGCGGCTTCAACAACGCCAACCTGATCGGCGGCAACAGCGGGGACACCTTCACGCTGACTGGCTGGACTTACTCCTTCAACGTCACTGGCGGGAGTGGGCAGAACGTCCTCAGGGCATCCAACACCAACAACAACTGGGTTTTGACCGGGCCTAACCAAGGCACCTTGAATGGCAACACTTTCAGTGGCATAGGAGTGCTGGGCGGCGGCAGCGGCAACGACACCTACCACCTCAACGCCGATAGCAACCTGGGCAGCATCCAAATCGACGACACCCAAGGCGGGGTCAATACACTGGACTTTTCCTCGACAACATCCGCCATCACCGTCGATCTCAGCAGCACTGCCATGCAGACGGTGAACAGCAAGCTTTCATTGGGCCTTAGCAGCGGCGATTCTATATCCAATCTGACCTGCGGCAGCGGCAACGACACCATCACCTGCAACAATTTGGACGATGTCATCAATGTTGGATCGGGGAACGACACGTTTACCGGCGGTGCGGGCAAGGATTCGTTTGTCTTCACCGGCAGTTGGGGCCATGCCGCGGTCACGGAACCAAATGGATCGAACGCCAATGGCGGCAGTGCCACCTTGGACTTTTCCGCGATCACAGCAAACTTGACGGCCAGCGTCAAAGACTCCGGCGGCGATTTAAACATCAGCGAAGCAGGCACCAGTGCCGACACCGTCACTGCCCAAAATGTCGGCATTATCATAGCCGGCACGGGTTCGAATACCCTCGACTACTCAAACTTTACCGATACTAGCGGTGTGGTTGTCAACCTGCTCAAAGGGACGGCAACCAGTTTCACCAGTATCAGCGGTTTCAACAACATCATAGGGTCGCCGTTTAATGACACCCTGATTGGCAACAACAACCCCAACACCATCAATGGCGGGGGAGGCAATGACACCATCAACGGGATGGGCGGCAATAACACGCTGATTGGCGGCAGCGGAGGCTATAACACCTTAGTCGAGACTATGGATGCCAACATGGTGTTGACCAACACGCAACTCACCATCAGCGGCGGTGTGCTGACGGGTACCCAGGTCGATACCCTGTCGAACTTCCAGATGGCTGATCTAACCGGCGGTGCGTATAACGACACCCTCAATGCTTCGGGGTTCACCGGCATGAAGCTTGCGGCCAACACACCGCTGGCACTGGTCAACAATGGCAATGGCGTGAATGTCGTACCGAACGATTTGACGGCGAGGCTGCGCAATGGTGCCAGCTTCGGCATCGACTTGACCGGGGCCACCACTATCGGTCAAGTATTGACCGACATCAATGCCAGCAGCGGAGGCAAGCTCTCCGCTTCAATCAACACCGCTCAGACCGGACTGACCGTTGTCGATTCGACCACCGGCAGCGGCACTTTTTCGATCTCATCCCTTTCTATGCTGTCCAGCGAACTTGGGCTGAATATCGCCGCAACCGGAGGCATAATCAATGGTTTGGGCATTTCCAGCGGTGTCATCTTGGACGGCGGCTCGCAGACCCCTTTGCAAGCCTTGAACAATGGCGCGGGGGTGCGCACCACCAACGGTTCCACATTAGGCCTTTCCAGCAGCACCCTGCTGTCAGCCTTGAACAACGGCAACGGGGTGCGTTCGACCCCAGGCGGCGATTTTCAAATCGTGTTGACCGACGGCACCGCGTTCAATGTCGCCCTAAACGTGACGGCTACAACGACCTTGGGCAATGCCTTCACGGCCATCACCAACGCGGCCACTGCGGCCGGCGTGGGCAGCCGGTTTGGTGTGGGCTTGGATGCCGCCCATGACGCCATCGTATTGGTTGACACCCAAAATGGCACAGGTCAAATCACCGTGTACGCCTTAAACAATTCCCATGCCGCCAGCGACTTGGGGATTCTCGGCGTGGGTTCAGCCAGCACCCCTAGCGGCAGCAATGTCAACCCCAATGGCACTGGCCAAGGGTCCACCCTGACCGGCAGCAACAGCATCTCTGACATCAGCAGTGATGTGTTAGTCACGTTGCGGGACGGAACCCAAGTCGGCATCGACCTGAGCAATGCCGTGACCGTGCAAGGCCTCCTCGCCGCCTTTGCGGATGCCAGCCCCAATCTATCGCTCAGCATTGACAACAGCGCGACACGCTTCATCCTCACCGACTCCAGTGTGGGCACCGGCACACTGCAAATCGCCGCTGTCAACGGCTCGCTGGCGGGTGCCGACCTAGGTCTGGTCAGTGCTGGTGCAAGCACCGCCTCCGGTGCTCTAACCGGTTCTGTTGTGGTGTCCGGCAACATCACACTGGACGGACGCTTTAAACACAGCACCCTGATTGGCAGTTCCAACAACGACCTACTGACCGGCGGCGGCGGCAACAACACGCTGACTGGCGGCGGCGGTAATGACACTGTGGTGGAGACCGACCTCAGCATGGCCGGGAACGCCAATTACACCCTGACTAACACCTCGCTGACCTTGACCCTGCCGGTTGCAGCCCCCCAAGTGGAAACCCTGTCCGGCATCAGCCATGCCATGCTCACCGGCGGCGCGGGCAACAATGTGCTGGATGCCTCGGCATTTACACTGGGCGGTTTGACGCTACTAGGCGTAGCCGGCAACAACCTCTTGTTAGGCGGCAGCGGCAACGATTTCCTCAGCGGCGGGAGCGGCATCAATATTTTGAACGGTGGCGGCGGGATCAATACTGCCATCGAGTCCGGCAACGGACGTTTTGTACTAGCCGGCACAAGCTCCAACGCCACGCTGGACATGGGCGCAGGGCCAAGCGAAACCGTGCAGCTCAGCCTGTCCGGCACGGTCAACGGTGGCACGTTCACACTGTCATTCAACGGGCAGACGACTGACCAAATCGCCTACAATGCGAGTGCGCAAGACGTGCAAGCCGCATTGAGCCAGTTGCCCAGTATCGGCGATGGCAATGTCAGCGTTTCCCAAGCCCAAACCGGCGCACCCTGGATTGTGACCTTGAGCGGCATCCTCCCCGGCAAGGCCTTCACGGCGGCACAAACCATTGCGGTTGACTCTAACAGTTTAACCGGAACCGCCGCTGGCGTGAATGCCGTGGTGTTAACTCATGGATCTGTCCAAACCGATCAGTGGACTAACATCCAAATAGCCAATTTTTACGGGCTGGGTGGCAATGTCCTGATGGATGCTTCGGCATACAGCGGCAACGAGTTGCTGCACGGTGGATCGGGGAATGACACGATCATTGGGGGAAATGGGAATAATGAGTTGATAGGCGGGGCGGGCAATGACACCATCACCGCCGGTAGCGGTGCCAATATTATTAGTGGCGGCGGTGGACTCAACACCTTGGTGGAATCTGGTAATTTCAACTATAAGCTGACCAACAGCACCTTGACCAAAAGCGGCGGCGGCTTGGTCGGCAACGTGGTGGACAGCATTTCCGGTTTTCAACGGGCCGACTTGACTGGCGGGGTCTCCACCACACTGATCGACGCATCGGCCTTCAGCGGCCTTTCCACGCAAACCCAACTGTATTTGTTAAACGGTGGGACGGGAATCGGCACGACTGACAATGCGAGTGTCGATTTGACTGGCGAGGAGAGTTCCACACCCTTGTCAGCATTGAGTGTCGGCAGTGTGCCGGGTCAAGCCGACTTCAGAATTACCTTGGTTAACGGATCGAATGTAGATGTCAGCATCGACAACGACGTGACCTTGCAAGACCTGTTTAATACCATCCAGAGCGACTCCAACGGCTTAGTGACTGCCACATTGGGCGCAGACGGCATGTCCATCGTGCTGGCGGATACCTCCACCGGACCGGGCAATCTGACGGTGACGGCATTGAACGGCGCGACAACGGCGGCTGACTTGGGCCTGTTAAAAACCGGCAGCGGCAACACATTGCAAGGCGGCACGATCACCGATTACAGCAAAGACATTCGCATTACGCTGGCCGACGGCAGCCATGCCGACGTTGACTTGAGTGGTTTGTCCACCGTGCAAGACGTGCTGAATGCCATATCCAGTGTCCGTCCGAGCGTGTTGACCGCGACCCTCAATCAAGCCGGCACGGCGATAGTCCTGACTAGCACAGTGACCGGGTCCGGCGATCTGCAAGTGCAAGACTTGAACGGCTCCAGCGCGGCTGAGAATCTAGGGCTGTTCGGCACGTCTTCCAGTGGCAGCAGCTACACCGGCCAGAATATTGGGATTGCCCAAGTGGTTCTGAATGGGGGCGCGGGCAACGACACGCTGATTGGCACGGCGGGCAACGACCAGTTCATCGGCGGTTCCGGCAACGAAACCATCATCGGCGGCGGCGGGCTTGACACCTTTTCTTACACCGACACCAGTGTCGGCGGCAATGCCAATATGACACTGACCAACAGCAGCTTCAAGCTGTCAGTGCAAGGGCAAACCACCCTGACGGATAGTTTGACTGGCATCAGCATAGCTGACCTGACCGGCGGCGCGGGTGTCAACACCATTGATGCATCGGCCTTCACGCTAGGGGCGGTTACTTTGGCGACTGGCGGCGGCTTGGACACGTTGCAAGGCGGACAGGCGGGCAGCACCTACATTGCCAATGTCGATGGACTGACTGCGGCTGTCAGCGCGAATGACACCGCGCATCAAATCACCGTGCAAACTGGTAGCGGCAGCAACGTGGTGCAGATTGAGAAGTCGGGTGACAGCATCACCCAATCCGATCTGTGGTGGGTCAATTTGACCAGCCCGCCCATTCAGGCGGCATTAAGCATCCATGCCACAACAGCCCCAGTCCAAGCCCCTAGCACGACCGATATCGTCATCAGCAGGCCCAACCCATATGCCGCTTACACGGGTGGCGGGACCTACACTATCGACTCCAATCTGGTGACCGCTGGCGCTAACATCAGCATTGAGGCTGAGACTATCGTGATGCACGGCCACACGATCAACACGGGCGCATCAAACGTCGCCACTGCCGGCAATATCATCTTGCTAGGCAAACACATCACCATTGATCAAGGTGCCGTATTGGAAGCAGTGGGTACGTCCAAGAACGGTGACATCACCATCAAAGCAATCGATGGTGCGAAATTCACCGCCTTCGGCTTTGCCAACGTGAGCCTCGTCAACACCGACATCACCATCGGCTCGGCGACGATCCAAGGTGGGAATGTGCAAATCTTGGCGACTTCGGACAGCCAGCATTTCCTGATGTCTGCCGATAACCAGAATCCTAGTTCTGGAAATTCCATATTCTCTCAAACCATCATAGCCCAATTCAACACTGAAGCCCATGCTGTCGACAGTTTAGCCAAAATTGCATCGAATTTATCGGCCGCAGTCGGTGTCTCCGTCGCCACTTCCAACGCCAGTATCAAAATCGACGCTGGAACGGCAGCGGCGACTTCCATTAAAGCCAACAACCTGACCGTATGGGCACAGGCCAAGACCTTGGCCAGTTCCCAACCGATCGACATTCTTGGCATCCTCGTCGCAGTGGGCGTGTCCAATAGCAATGCGAATGTCACCATCGGCAACGCCAATCTCCAATCTACGGGCGACATGACCCTACGCTCCAGCAATAACCATCAAGTTAATGTCGTGGCCGATGCTTCGGACAACATAAAGGGGGTCGGTGCGGCTGTCGCGGTCAGCGTGATCAATTCCAACTCCACCGTGGATGTCACCAATGCCGCCACCTTAAACGCAGGCCATGACCTCTTTGTGCAGGCCGACACCTTGGCCCAAAACCAGACGATGGCGAGGACTACGACCGGTGCCGATGGCAATTACGGGCTGGCAATCGCAATCAGTTTGGAAAACGGCAACACCAATGCTTATCTTGATGGTAAAGCCACGGCCGGTGACAATGTCAATGTGACCGCGACACAGTCGCAGCAGGGACTTTCCATCAATAAAGTGTACGTCATTCCAGCATCGGGTAACGGCGTGTCCTCGGATGCCCGCCAAGGAGCAAATTCGACCGGCAACCTGCTTGATGACACCCAGGCATCGGCCCCAGGGTTTATCGCCGGCAAATTGTTCACAAGCCCCGCGAAGGGGTTAGACCCCGTAGGGGATGCTGTTAAAAAATTCCTCGGCATTTCCACGGATGTTCCACCGGAAAAAAGCCGTAGTGCTCTGCAAGGGGCTGTCGCCCTCACTGTCGTGATTGACAATAATTACGCGACAGCACGCATCGGTGATGGAGTTGCCGGGAATCAGGCTATTGCCAACGCAGGCAATCAACTCAATGTCAACGCCAATGTGGCGGACCGTCCGAGCCTTTCCGCCGGGTCAAGCGCAAAAGGTGCCGGTTCCGCAACTGATATCAAGGGCTTGACCAAGGTCACCGGTACAGCAAAATACGGTATTTCACTGGCGGTCAGCGTGGGTACCTATCAAAATAATGCCAACGCCTACATCGCCGGCAATGCCGTCGTCAACGCCAAAGGGGCTTTGGCCGTCAATTCGGCATCAACCAACCAGATCAATCCGTTGAATCTGTGGGGTGCCAACCTCGTCGCTCCATTCCTAAGCAAAAATACCCAAGCCAAATACACTAGTGACTCCGGCACTAAGACGCTCAAAGCCGGCGACACCGTGCAGGTCGAAAACAGCTATGCCACACCAGACTTGCGTGGCAAGACCTACCAATATACCGGACCCAATGGCGCATCGATAAATTTGGGTACTGTGGATTACAGCAAGACGCAAAACTGGACGGAAGTCAACCTCGGAGAAGCCGCTGGCATCAAATTCGTGCAGCAACTGTACGGCTATCTGAACGGCAATTTGGGCCTCAAAAAACTTACCGATTCTTGGAGCCAAGCTTGGGCCGACGGCCAGACCAAAGCTTCCATCGCAGGCGCGGTGACGGTGGTGACGCTTGATGCCCAAAGCAATGCGACGATCATGTCGGGTGCGCAAATCAACCAGGATGCCAGCTTGCGCAACAGCAAGCAAACCGTCGCGGTCACCACCTCGACAGTCAACAATGCCGTCAATTTTGCCGGCAACATCCAAACGGTCGGGGTCGGCACCTTGGGCTTGAAGTCTTCGTCGGATGCGCGTACGTGGACGACGGAGGCCACGAAATCATCGTTAAGCAAGTATCGGGCTTTTGGGGCGGGCAGTTCAAACACTCAGGGGGCTGTCGGCGTGACGGTGCTGGTGGCCAATTACAAAGACACATCCGTCGCCACCATCCAAAACGGCGTAAAACTCTATGCAGACAGCTTGGCAGTGACTTCCAACAATTCGGTGCTCGGCGTGGAAGTTGGGGCATCGGGTGGCGAATCCGCAAATTTCGGCTTCAATGGCGTGGTGCTGGTGAACGCCGTCCAGAATACGACGACCGCGCAAATTGACAACAATGCCACTATCGTCGTTGGCAGCAAGTCGGTCATCCAAAAAGATAGCTTGGGCAATAGCATAAACCGTGGGGTCAGCCTGCTGGTGGAAGCTCTGGACAACACCAATGTGGTAGCCGTCGCCGGTTCCTATGCAAGTTCGCAGAAAGTCGGTATTGGCGCGTCCGTCGCCGTCAACACCGTGACACAAAACACCCAGGCATTCATCGGCAATGCCACTGGAGTCACCGATGCCAACACGGGGGTCACCGTTGGCGGCAATGTGCTAGTCAACGCCAACACTAACGGTTTTATTGGCGCGTTTGCAGTGGCAGGCGCGAAAGCTAGCGCACCTGACGAGATAGGGCCGCAACCTAAGGACGCGGCATCCTCCTCATCGACATCCGTGGCAGCGGCAGTTGGCTTGGCCTATAATGCCGTCAGTGGTGGCACGATGGCTTACATCAATAATGCCAGTGTGTCGTCGACAGGAAATATTACGCTGACGGCAAATTTTAGCCCCATCGTCGAAGCTTTTTCGATTGGAGCCTCTTACGCCTCAGCCGGCGGGAACTCACTGACCACGTCTAAGACCAATGTGGCCTTGTCCGGTGCCGCTGCGGTCAACCAAGTTAACCATCAAGTTGAAACCTACATCCAAAACAGCCATGGCGCGGCTAGCGTTAATGCCAACGGCGGGGCAGTCTCGCTAAACGCCACCGACACCTCGGGCATTTACTCTCAAGCCGGCGCGGTGTCAATTGCCTGGGGCAAAGGCAGTACCTCAGGTAGTACCCAAGCGCTCTCCTTGGGCGTTTCGGTCGCTTTGAACTTGGTAGGCGCGGGATCGGGCCATGCGGTGAAAGCCTTCATAGACAATTCCACCGTGACCGCCAGCAACGGGGTCAGCCTCAATGCCACCAGCAGCGCCAGTATCCACGCGCTGGCGGTGGGCGGGTCGTTTTCCAATTCGCCGGCGGGTCAGCAGGCCACCAGCAAATTGGCCGGTGCCGCCGCCGCATCCTACGCCGCCAACACGGTACAAGTTGACACCGACGCAGCCATCACCGATTCGACTGTAACGGCGGGTGGCGACATTCAGGTCACCGCCAGTGACAGTGCTAAGCTAATACGCGCCGATGCCTTCGGCGCGGCAGTTGCCTATGCGGCAACCACCGGGGTGGGCAGCACGGGTTCATTATCTTTTGGCATGGGGATAGCCCGTAACAGCGTTCAAAACAAAACCAGATCGCGCATCCTGCAATCCAAAGTGACGGCGGGCCAAAGTGTCACGCTGGATGCACAGTCGGGTTCCAATGTCTATGCGCTGGCCGTCGGCGTGGCAGGCTCTGTTGCCAGCGGCACCAGTGGCACCACGGGGGCTCTGGCCTTGGCCGGTGCCGCCGCGACCAATGCCGTGGATGACCAGATACAGGCTTACATCAGTGGCAGCAACGGAGGCAACGGTGTGTTTGCCAACGGCGGGGATGTGTCCCTGTCCGCGACAGATAGGACAAATGTGTACTCAGATGCCGGCGGTTTTTCTTTGGCCTTGGCGAATGCCTCGTCCGGGGCGAGCACCACCGTGGCCGGTTCGGTAGGCGCGGGCGTGTCCATTAGCAACATCGGCCAAAACACCGGTCAGAGTGTCCTAGCGTATATCGATTCCTCTAATGTGACCGCCAGCGGCAATATCAGTGTCCAAGCCTATGCCAATGAGCAGGTCCACACACTCTCCATGGCAGGTTCGCTGGCGGGTGCCAGAGGCCAATCCACCACGGTCGGCATCGCCGGTGCGGGGGCATTCTCGTTCAGCACGATCAGTCTGAATGTAGAGGCCTATGTCGCCAATCAATCCAGCGTCACCGCTGGCAGCACGGGTAGCATCACGGTGTCCGCACTGGACACCTCCTCGATAGACGGCGATGCTGGCGGTGTCGCCATCGCGGCAGCCATAGGCAATGGCTCCGGCGCATCCGTCAGCGGTTCGGTGGGCCTGTCGGTGGCGACCAATACTATCACCAACACCGTAGAAGCTTACGCCGATCACTCAACCCTGATTGCAGGCCAAAACGACACACTGCAGGCAGACTCGGCCGCGACAATTGATTCATTCACCTTGGCCGGGGCCGGGGCCGGCAGCTATGCCGGCGGTTCTGGCCTTGGGGTGGCCCTCGCCGGTGCTGGGGCGGGGGCGGGCAACTCGGTGACCGACACCATCAGTGCCTACGCCTTAGGCGGTACGGTCACGGCCACTAGCGGTAATGTGAACGTGCTAGCCGGCGATGATTACCTAACGAAACGGACGAGCATTAACGCCGATTCCATCGCCGCTGCAATCGCACTGTCTTCGGCATCAGGCGCAGGCATTAGTGCCGCCGTTGCGATTGGCGCGACCGTAGCCACCAATGAGATCAACAACACCATCAACGCGTATCTCGACAGCACCAGCAGCGTTACGGCGGGTGCAGGCATTAACGTTGACGCGACTTCTGCGGCAGCCATCAGCGCAACGACGGTCGGAGCGACTCTCAGTGTATCCAATAGTTCAGGCGGCAATTCGATTGCGGCATCCATAGGCGCATCGGTTTCCATCAATACCATCAATGACACAGTGCTGGCTTACATCAACAATGCACCACAAGTCAGAACCACGACTGGCGATATCAGCATTCAGGCGAATGGCTCGACATCAATTTCAGCCACTTCGGCTGCCGCTTCGCTGTCAATTAGCGTCGGCAATAATTTTGCGCTGTCGCTAAGCGGTGCCGGCGCGGACTCGACCAATGTCATTCTCGGCCAGACCAATGCTTATGCCTCGGCTAGCAAGCTGACTAGCGGTGCGAACATCAGCATCGCCGCCAATAATGGTTCGACCATCAATGCCACCGTGTTGGCGGTGTCGGGCGGGATTTCGACGACTGGCGCGGCGGCAATAGGCGCGGCGGTGACGCAGAACTTCATCGGCTACGACAGCAGCGGTAATCCTTCGGCTGTGCAGGTTTTGGCCTATTCAAACAACTCCACCCTTAACGCGGCCTTGGCCCTCAGCATAACAGCGGATTCCACGGCTTCGATCAATGCTGGTGTCGGGGCGGGTTCGTTCGCCGTGGCTTTAGGCTTGAAGGGCAACGGCAATTCGCTCGCTCTTAGCGGCTCCGGCGTGATGGCCGAGAATGAAGTTGGCATCCAGCTCAACGCCTATATTAACGGTGACGGCTCTGGCATCAATGCCAAAAGCGTATCCGTTACCGCCGATGATGGCAGTTACATCAAGGCGACTGCCGGTGCGGCAGCACTGGCCGTTTCCGTGGCAAAATCCAATTCAGGTGCCCTATCCATAGGCGTGGCCTTGGCCCATAACCTGATCAGTAATAATGTAGCTGCCTATATCAGCAATGCAGTCAATGGCGTGAACACTAGCAGCGGGAATATTACTGTATCCGCCAGTTCACATGGGACTAATTTGTTCCAACTGGCCAGCACGGCGCAAGACGTGGCGACTTTCACGGCTGGACTGAATGCCGTCACCCCGGATGCGAGTTTCTTGGCAAATTTGCAGACAGCCTTTGCCCATAATGGGGTGAGTCTGTCCGGGGAGGCGACGGACCTCAAAGTAACCGTGTTGACACCCGGTGCCGAATGGACTGTGTTTGACGGCAATTCGACTTATGATATCCGCTTGCAAAACGCTATCCTCGTAGTGTACCAAAGCAGCATCCAAGCCATTTCCGTCGCCGCCTCGGTGGCGGTAGGCGTGGGCTTAGGTGGTGCAGGCGTCGCCTTGAGCGGGGCTGGCGCAGAATCGACCAACACCATCTTGACCAATGTCAGCGCCTATATGGTGGGCAGCGTCGTGAACAGCGCCGGCGGTGTGGTGGTCGGTGCATCCAGCACTGGCTCGATCAATGCTAGCGTGGCTAGCGTTTCCGTCGCTGTGGGCTTGGGTCTCGGAGGCTCGGGTGCGGGCGTGGGCGCGTCCGTTGGCGTTGCTGTCGCACGTAACCAGATTGGCGTGGCGAATGCTGCTAATACCGCCTTTAAATATACGCTGGACAGCCAGAACGTCACCGTTCTGAATCCTGGTGACACGGTAGAAATCAATTCCGGTGCACGTGCTGGCGATGTCTACAAATATATCGGCAGTGCCCAGAATGACCCGAACGGCATCAACCTGAATTCCCAAGACTATGCGAATACCGCTCTGTGGCAACAAATCGGACTGCAAAATAGCGGTGGCAATGTGCTGGCCTATCTTTCCGGGACCAGTGTCAAAGCACTCGGTGCTATCGCTGTAACGGCAGTGTCAGGGCAAAGCATACAAGCCGGTGTCGGGGCCGGTTCGGCAGGGATATCGGGCGGCAGCAAGGTTGGCGTGGGCTTAAGCGGTGCGGGGGTCAGCAATCAAAACACCATCGCATCCACCGTCCATGCCTACATATCAGGCGATGGCACTGGCCCGAATGCAGGCATTAGCGGTCGCAGCCTTGCTTTGACTGCAACAGATGCATCAACCATTGTGGCAGTGGCCGGTGCCGCATCACTGGCCGCATCTTTTGGCGGCGATGCCGGTATTTCGCTGTCCATCGGGGTTTCGCTAGCCCTTAATAGCATCAGCAATGATGTACAGGCGTATATCCTCAATGCGAACGATGGTATTACCACAACAAGCGGTGCGGTCAGCGTCATAGCGACCGAGTCCTCGTCAATTAAAGCCACATCGGTCGCAGCTTCACTCGCAGCTGGCATTGGCGGCAAAGCAGGCATCGCAGTCAGCGGCGCCGGGGCTGAAGCCACAAACGTCATTTTGACTAACGTCAATGCTCATATCGACACAAGTAAAGTTACCAGTGCTGGATCGGTTAATTTGTCTGCAAGCAACACTTCGACAATCAACGCAACCATTGTCGCCGCGTCGGTAGCCGTCGGCGGCGGCGGCCAGGCCGGTGTGGGCGTGTCGATAGGCGCGGCGGTGGCACGCAACCTGATTGGCTATGGACTGGATGGCAGTTACACGCCGACCCAGGTCCAGGCTTATCTGCTGAACACCAGCCTCAACGCTGCCGGTGCGCTGACACTGACGGCCAACTCCAGCCAAACCATCAATGCGACCGTGGTTGCCGCGTCCATGGCACTGGCCGGTGGCGGACGGGTCGGGGTCGCCGCCGCCGGTTCGGGAGTCAGCGCCACCAACCAAATGGGTGCGCAAGTGGAGGCTTACATCAACGGCACGGGCGCGGCCGGTGTCACCGCCGCCAGCGCCAGCCTCAGCGCCCAAGACAGTTCGACGATCAACGCCAACGCCGGGGCGGCGAGTGTGGCCGCCTCGTTTGGCGGCAACGGGGGGGTATCACTATCCATTGCCGTCTCGTTGGCAGAAAACACCATTGCCAATGTGGTCGATGCGGCGATCAAGAATGCTGCCAATCTGGTGACCACCACGGGTGCGGTG
>CAIZPP010000226.1 GCA_903934875.1 uncultured Methylococcaceae bacterium | reverse complement strand
TTGTTACCGTCCTTGGCCTGGATTTCGGCATCCCTGCCGAAATGACGCGGCTTCGAGCCAAAATGAGAATTGCTGTTGACACTCCAAAACGAATTCGCACATCGGCAATCCTTTGCAGATAACAGCACAGGGGCCTGTGCGTAACATCAGTTACTCAGTGGCCCTTCCCGAAAACCAGCGACTCCGGGTGGCGTTCCAGGTAATCGGCCAGGTTCTTGGTGGAGCGGGCGGCATCCTTCAACGCAAGCAGGGTTTCGTTCAAGGCGGAGTCCGTACCCACCGAATCTTCCACCGTCACAATGGCGGACTGGGCTTTTTGCAAAGTCACATTCGCGGTATCCAGCGCGGCCGCCGCCGCCGACACGGCCTTTTCGGCACCGGCGAGGACTGGCTTCACATCGCGGCGGGTGTCGTTGAGCATGGAGCGCGAATCCTGCATCAAGGCATTGGCACTGGTGATGGTCGCTTTGCTTTCACTCAGCAGAGGCTCCAGATTCCGGTTCAGCGTGCCCATGGTCTTCTCCATCTCCTGCAAAGTCTTTGCCAAAGCGGCGTTGGACTGCTTGATTTCCTTCGATGCCAACAGGTTGCGGATTTCACCCAGGGTCGCACTGAAATCAGCGACCATTTTATCCAGCGGCACGGACCGCAGCTTCTCCATCAGTTCTTCGGCGGTGCTGCGAATCTCATCCACGGTGGTGGGTATGCAGGGCAATTCAATCAGGCCCTCATAGTCCAAACGGGTATATTGGGCAGGCTTGTCGGGGTACATGGCAAAATCGACAAACAGCAAGCCAGTCAGCAGGCTTTGCATCTCAAGGCGGGCGCGGAAGCCCTCGCTGACCAGCCGGTCCACATTTTCCTGCTGCCGCTTGCGGTCACCGCTGATCTCCTCGGGCCTCCCCTGCAATCCGACAAAACTTTTGCGGTCTATTTCGACCACCACGGGTTTGTAGACTTTGGCGGTCTTAGGGTCGATCTCAAGCCTGATATCCGTCACCATGCCAATCTTGACGCCCTGCATTTTGACCGGCGCACCGACCTCCAAGCCGTTGAGCGAGGAATCGAAGAACACCACAAAGCGGACTTTGTCGGCGTTGAAAATCTGCCCGCCCCCGAACATCAGCAGCCCGGCCACCAAAAGCACCAACGCGCCAACGGTGAAGCCGCCGATGGCCATGGGATTGACTGGCTTACTCATGGTTTGGCCTCCTTCGGGGTGTGGGTGTCAGCATTGCCTTCGCCTCGGGTCAGAAACTGGATGATTTTGGGGTCGGCGGACTCCGCCAACAATTGTTTGGGGTCGCCGGTCGCCAGCATGGTTTTGCTGTCGGCATCAAGAAACACCGAATTGTTGCCGATGGCGAAAATACTGGCCAATTCGTGGGTGACGACCACAATGGTCGTACCCAGGGTGTCGCGCAGGTTGATGATCAGATCGTCCAGCAAACGGGCGCTGACCGGGTCCAGCCCCGCCGACGGCTCGTCGAAAAACAGAATCTCAGGGTCCAAGGCCATGGCGCGGGCCAGCCCGGCACGCTTTTGCATTCCGCCTGATATCTCGGCGGGGTAATAGTCCTCGAAACCGGCCAGCCCGACCAAAGCCAGCTTGTAGGAAACGATGCCTTGGATTTCGCTGCGGCCCAGGCGCGTGAACTCGGCCAGAGGCAAGGCGATATTTTCCGACAGGGTCAGCGAACTGAACAGTGCCCCGCTTTGATAGAGCACACCGCTGCGGCGCATGACCAGCACCCGTTCTTCCAAATCCGCCCGCCAGAAGTCGGTGGCATCGTAAAACACTTCCCCCTTGACGGGTTTCTGGAGGCCGATCAGGTGTTTGAGCAGGGTGCTTTTGCCGCAGCCCGAGCCGCCCATGATGATGAACACATCGCCGCGAGACACGGTGAAACTCAGATCCCGCTGGATCACGAAATCTCCGTAGGCCATAGTCAAATCCTTTACTGTGATATGCGGTATCACCATTGCCTCGCAAAAACGCCCATCAAATCCCCAAGCGATTGCAAATCAGGGTGATCAGGGAATCCGCCACCACGATGTAGACGATGCTGTTGACTACCGCCGCCGTCGCCGCATCGCCCACCGCCGAGGCGCTGCGCCCGCATTGCATACCCCTCATGCAACCTGCCGTGGCGATCAATACGGCGAACACCAGGCTCTTCCCCAAGCCGATGCCGAAATCGTGCAAATGGACCGCCCGGCGGGTCTCGTTGTAGTATTGGACCAAAGACACGTCAAAAGCGCTGACCGTCACCAGAGCCCCCCCTACAATGCCCATCAAATCGGCGTATAAGGCCAGCAAGGGCATCATCAGAACCAATGCCAACATGCGCGGCAACACCAGAAATTCCATCGGCGAAATGCCCATGGTTTTGAGCGCGTCGATCTCGCTGTTGACGTTCATCGTACCGAGTTGCGCCGCATAAGCCGCCCCGGTGCGCCCGGATATAATGACCGCCGTCATCAACGCACCCATCTCGCGCACAGTCCCAAGCCCCACCAAATCGGCAATGTAAATCTGCGCACCGAACATCGACAATTGCACCGCGCCCACGAAAGCCAGGATCAAGCCCACCAACAAGCTGATCAGGGTGACAATGGCAAGCGCCGAAGGCCCGGCCTCTTGTATGCACAAGGCCATATCCACGGAGCGGAACCGCGCCTTGCCGCGCAGCAGGGCAACACCGGCCAAAATGGCTTCGCCGATGAAATAAACCAACCCCTTCGTGTCTTTCAACCCGCCTAACACCCACTTGCCGACCTCAGCCAGCAGCGGCGCGCCTTCCGCCGACCGCCTCACCCCGCTGCGCTCGGGAACCGAACGCGCCAGTTTCAGCAAGCCCCGCACCCCTTCAGGCAACCCGGACACGTCCACTTCCACGCCTTCCCGCTGGCACCAATCGACGATGCCGAGAAGATAAGTCGGCAAGCGGCTGTCCCACTCCGCCAGATCATGGGTTTGCAACAGGGCGCGGCGCGGTTTTTGCCCGGTGTCCAGTTCGGCAAGCACGGCCCCAACCGGTTTGGCAAGCACCGCCCCATGCACCCAGTCACCCGTGAATTGGAGGGTGACGGTGTCCGCCCCGCCAATGCGCACGAGGCTGACCCCACCCGCTTTGGCATCGCCCGCGTTGGCATTCATCTGCGCCCCCGCACCGGGCGCCGGGCCGGCAGATAGTGCGCCTTGAGGTTTAAACTATTGCTTAGTTCTATGTGCTTGGCTGTGTGCATGGTGTCTTTAGAATGGCTATGCCGTACATTTAACTAGAAAGATGGCTTAATTGCCATCAATTTGCCTTTTTGCGCTATGCTGTTAGCCATGAAACGATCCCCCCCGTCCAGCAACACTTACTTTTATGTCAAAGAATAGTCCCGCCAACCCACAACCATCCACACTTCCAGGCGACAGCCTAGTCCCTGTCAAGGAGCAGGCGCAAACGCTAGACCCCCATTTGCCACCTGGAATATTTAGCACTGATCAGCTTGATCTATTTCAGACATTCCTCTGCAATGTCGGTGAAAAAGACAAGCTTTCCAATGCGATAGACCTATGGGATAGTGTGCCTAGATACTCGATATCGCAACTGGAGATGAACAAACGCCGGACTTCGGATGGTTTTTTAGGGCTTCTTGAAATCAAGTTCAAGTACCGTGGGCTGGCTTTTCGGGCAGTAATCCAACCAGCGCGGATCAGGGAAAGCGACGGCCAAGTCCTTGACTATTATCCGAGCGCAAACGAGGAATTGGTCGAGGATATACTGCGAAAAATAGCGGCCGAGCGGCTACAGGGGTTTCACGACACGGCAAACTCCAAAGTCGGCGTGTATTTCTCGCTTTACCAAATTCAATCCGAATTGAAAAAGCGGGGACATTCCCGCTCCATCGGCGAAATAAAGCGCTCGCTTGAAATCATGGCAAAATCATCCATCGAAATCAAGTCATTAGATGGCAAGGGAAACGAGGGAACCCGCGTGTCGAACTATCTTCCCGACATGGTTTCGGTGTCCAGGGAGGATCTGCAAGCCGATCCCTACAGCCAATGGATGGTCGAATTCCATCCCCTAGTCACAAAAAGCATCATCGAAGCCACCTACCGCCAGTTCGACCTGGACAAGCTGCTGAGCATGAGCACCCAGCTTGGACGCTGGGTCCACCGCCAACTCGTCATCAAATACACGTTTGCATCGCTGATGACACCGTTTGAAATTCGCTATTCGACCATCAAACGGGATAGCTTCATGATTAACTATGGCAGGGAAAGGGCCGGTATCGCCGCACTGGACCAAGTGATGAGCGAACTTAAAGAGAAAAACATCATCATGGACTTCCAGCGCCATGTCACCAGCGGTGCGCGCAGGAAAATATTGGATGTCGTCTACTCCTTGACACCGTCGTTGGAATTCATCAAGGAAGCAAAATCAGCCAACAAGAGAAAAACCCTCGCGCAGGAAAAACTGGCCTCCGGCGACAACAAAAGCGGGGACGAACCTGAGCTTGGCGAACCCAGCCAAGCTTAAACTGGAGTGGCCGCCTGGCAGGCAGACACTGGTGACGGACTCTCAATATCCACCGACCCTAGAGGAATAGGTGGCATGTCGAACCCTAACTTAGTTTCTCCACGCATTATAAGTATCGACACAAGCGGCTTATACAAGGGGAGAGGGATTAAAACAGGATTTTGCCTTCCATTCCTGTTAGTAATCGGCGGAAACCAGGCACAATCCTAGCCCAAAAACACCCTAGAGGAATAGGTGGCGAGTCAAAATTTAAGGCAAAAACCGTCCCGACCACCCTAGAGGAATAGGTGGCGAGTCAAAGCGGCGTAAAAATGCTCAAACACCCTAGAGGAATAGGTGGCATATCCAAAGAAGCTAAAAGTAACCACCTATAATCATACAGATACAATAAAAGCGCGGATACCGTTCTGTGTGGCAGCGACGTGATAGAGTGTTCTGGGTCAATGCAGCCGACCCTAGAGGAATAGGTGGCGGTACCCTAGAGGAATAGGTGGCGGCAAGGAGTTATCCACAGAATGGCATGATTCTTTCGCTTCATTTTGCCGAAAAATCAGGGGGTACCCTAGAGGAATAGGTGGCGAGTGGGCAATTTTCCTAGAGGAATAGGTGGCGAGTGGTCTGATTTCCTAGAGGAATAGGTGGCGAGTCGTTTTTTCGACACGCTTTAGCCTGTGGATAAGTCACCTACCCTAGAGGAATAGGTGGCGAGTCATTTTTTCAACTGATTGAAAGATAAATTGAATTTTAAGCTTTTTGGCCTCTTATTCTTTTATCCTTCTTAATATTAATCTTCTTTAATCTTTATGGCGTCAAAAAAAGCCGCATGAGCGGCTTTTGCAAAACCAGAAGCGCCAGCCAAATTGTCCAAACCTGAACCCGTTTCAACGCCTAGCACCAAGCTTGCAGGCCCCAAATTGACAGGTGCAGGTTTTCTGTCATAAGCATTGCCATCCGTATTGATGCCAGCCGTAAGGCTGCTTGACAACAACCCCATCACCTTCCAATAAGGCTTAAAACAAGCAAAATGGCGGGCGTTTTTGGCTATGTGGCAGTAGCACCCTATGAACACAGAAAAATAAGCCATAAAGGACTGCTAAGCGAGCTTATTCCCGGATGATTAAACTTTGCATTCAGCTCAATATGCGGTGCACCGCATAATAGGGGATGGGCATGGGGCTATTTGTAGGCCCAACGTGTCCGGTGATTTTCCAGGCTTCGCCGTCACTCCGGGGCTCGCCGTCATTACCCCGCCGAATCGAGTTCGTTATCCTGCGGACTGCCAGTTCGCCTACGGTTGCTCTCCACCCCGCCTCACAGCGACGCAGTTACCTTCGGCTACGGGTTTTATGGCTTGCCCCGATACGGACTCTCACCGTACTATGTGTACGCCATCACGGGCGCACGGAGTGCGGCGACTCGTCGCCGCCTTTTGCGTCCAGCGGCGACGAGTCGCCGCACTCCACAAGTTGCCATCCTCTAGCGATGACTGCGTAACGTCAGTAAGTAACTCGATAAGGCAGGTATAGAGTAGCGGCATACAGATCAATAAACCATCGTGGAAATTACGGAAATATCTCCGTAGTTTCACGGGTAAACCGTGTAGGATAAGATAACGGATCGGCGTTAGTCAGCCAGACACCCAGCCTAGATCAAGGGCGCAACAGCGGTTTGCCGCGTATTGCGCCGAATGAGAAGTCTATTCATGCGGCGCAATACGCTATAGACAAGTGCCGATATTCAATAGAACGCCGTCATTCCGGTCATGGATGCCGGAATCCAGCGTCCAAGGATGGCAAGATGGGGCTACGATAAGTGTCCATGCTGTACCCAAAGTCGTAATGCTGACGGGTAAAGACCTTCTGAATGGGCGTTTAGGCAACTGATAAGTTACCGTCCATGGCACTGGATTCCTGCATCCCTGCTGGAATGACGGCATTTTTGGCTAGTCGTGACTTGTGTATAACGATGAGTCCGTAGGATGTGCCGACGAAGGAGGCGCATAGATCGCGAATGATACGCTTCGCAGCCCGCGTATGGCGCAATAGCGGAGCGTATTGCGCCGCATGATAAGCCTTGCATTCGGCGCAATACGCGGCAAGCCGCTATTGCTCCCTACCAAAATGCGCCTTACCGCGTTATCATATCAAATAAGGGGGTAACCAGCGATTCCCGGCCTGAATTTTGTAATAGATTGAATAATATAAATAATATATTTATGCGCACTATAATAATGCGCTAAAACCCATTATAAATCAATAGACCAGGAATCGCTGGGGGGTAACTGCTTTTTCTAGGATAATACTTCGTTATTAGCTGATGTTACGCATTGGAGTGGCAAAGCTCGCTTTGCCTGTCAAGGCAAGCCTTGACACTCCAAAACGAATTCGCACATCGGCGATCCTTTGCAGATAACAGCACAGGGCCCTGTGCGTAACATCAGTTATTAGGTTCGATCCACTTGGGCCAGCAGTGCCTTGAGCCATTCAATTTCCGCCTGCATGGATTGCTTTTCCTGCAAGGCAGCTTGTTCACGCTGCAAAGCGGCTTGTTTTTCCGTTTGTTCACGCTCCAACTCCTGTTGCATCTGCTCAATTTCCACTTGAATCGTGCGCTGTTCGCGCAAATAGTTTTGCCGTGCTTGATAGGCGTGATAGTCGCGTTCTTTCTCGGAAAACAGTTTCAAGGTGTTCATGGCTTGCCTCATTTCTTCAGTGTTCATCCAGTCCGGTAGCGCCGTGTCGTCCAAGTACTCACCGTCTTTGAAAAACTTCAGCCAGCGCTGCTCCTCGGTTTCGACCCGTTCCGCCGTAAACTTTTTCAGTTCCAGCAAATGGATGCCGCCAAGGTTGCCCAAAGTTCGCCCTAGCCGGTCACGCAGTGTGTATTCATGGGCGTATTCCTCCTCATCCGGTAGCAGGTTTTCCGCCAACAGCCATATACTGTAAACCGGTCTTAACAGGCTGTAATCATTGCCGCTTTGCAATTGCTGGCTGATAATGTCGCACCAGGTATAAACCCTGCGCTCCGGCAAATGGCGGTAGGTCAGCAATTGGATTTCAATCTGATAAAGCCGCCCCTCGCTGTCTTTGGCTTTGACATCCACCACGCTCAATTTATCATCCAGAAACTCCTTGTCGTTGTACGGGTTGAGTATTTCCGCTTCGGCTATCGGCGCATGTAAATCATCAGCCAATACTGCGTTAAGGAAATGGACGAGCAAGTTGCGGTTTTCCTCCGCACCAAGAAGGGCTTTGAATACGCAATCTATTTTGGGGTCTATGCGGTGTTTCATGTGAAATCTGGCCGTTGGAGCCAATCGTTTTGCCGATGCTTATGGAAGTCTCCGTTCATTGTCCGATAATACATTCCCCCCACGCTAGCGTGGGGGAATGTTCACCCATGCCCCGCCTGCGAGGTCAGCAGCGATATGTCTATGCCCATCAGTTCAGCCGCCGATTTCCAGCGCGAGGCGGAAGCCACGTCAAACAGGATGGACGGGTCGCCGGGTGCGCTAAGCCAGGCGTTATCCACCATTTCGCGCTCCAACTGCCCTTGCCCCCAACCGGCGTAGCCCAAAGCCACCAAGGTTTTACGCGGGCCTTTGCCGACGCTGATGGCTTCAAGGATATCCCGCGAGGTGGTCAGGGAGATGCTGGGGGCCACTTGCAGTGTGGAATCCCAATGCCCGCAGGGTTCATGCAAGACAAAACCGCGCTCGGGTTGCACCGGCCCGCCAAAATAAATCGGCACCCTGCCTACCTCGGATTCGCCGATGTCAATATTCATCTGTTGAAAAATATCGCCTAGCGTCAACTCGGACGGACGGTTGATGATGATCCCCAAAGCGCCGTCACGCGTGTGCTGGCACAGGTAGGTCACCGTTTTGGCGAAAAACGGATCGGCCATGCCCGGCATGGCGATCAGGAAATGATTGGTTAAATTATCTGTTTGTTCGATCATGTTGATTAGTATCTGCCTAGAGGCCAAAGCCTGCAAGCCCAAAAAGACTTATTGGCCAGTTTCGACGCGATTATCGGCTGAAAAACGCCATGTGCGGGTAATCACCAATATATCGGCCTCCTCTTGTAACTTCTTAGGAAATGCCGCGAACGGTGCCGCCATTCTGACGATCTGTTGCGCTGCCTGATCCAGCACCGGCTCGCCCGAGGACTGCCGCACCTGGATGCTATAGATGCTCCCATCCCTATTGACGGCCACGGCCAGCAATAAGCTGCCGCTGAGGTTGCCCTTGCGCGCCTCTTCGGGATAGTTCAGGTTGCCTATCCGTTCGACTTTTTCCTGCCAAGCGGACTCATAAGCGGCAGCATTATACTTGTGGGCAGTCACTGCGTTAATGTAAACCATCCTCTGTTGTTTTGCCTGGTCTTCCCGTGTCTTGTTGAATTCCAGGGTCACATCGGCAATCTGCTGGCTCAGCAAGTCGGCGGACAAGCGGTGCGGTTCGTTTTCTGACACAAGAGAGTCTTTTTTGTTACCGCTAGCCAAAACTTTTTTCTCCGACTTAGCCTGCCGCAATACTGGTTTGGGCTTGCTTTCGATAACAGGCGGCTCCTCTTCCGGTACGGTGGTTTCCTCCGCAGCGGGCTTTTCGTCGGGAACCGGCTTTTCCTCCTCGGCTGCTGGCTTTTCCTCAGGCACAGGTTCTGAGGACTCCTCCTCCATTGGCTTGGGCGGTGGACGCAATGGCTGTTGCTTGACCCTGCGCGGGGCCGGTGGAGCCGGTTTCGGCTCGATTTTTTCCGGCATTACGTTTGGCGCAGGGCTGGGTTCCGCCTCCTTTGCCGCCTCTGCGCTGCTTTGCTGGGGTTCTGGCGCCAACCACTCCGCACTCGCCGGAGGCTTCGGTGGGGGTGGGCTGACGACCAACACGATATCCAAGGTTTTTTCGATTTCCCTAGGCTTGGGCTTAGGCCGTTCGAAGCTGATGCCCAGAATCAACAAGGCATGTAACAGACTGGCGGCCAGCAGCGAGGCCAGCAGTGTGACATGTTTTTTCCAATCTAAACTCATGGCTCAAGCTGTCACGTCCGAACTCCGACCACAGACTGCACATGGTCCAGCAAAATTGCGCTGATATTCAGTCCGAACTGCCTGTCCAATTCTTGCACGCAGGTCGGACTGGTGACATTCACTTCGGTCAAATAATCCCCGATGACATCCAGTCCGACGAAAACCAAGCCTTTTTCACGCAGCGTTGGAGACACTTGGGCAACGATCCAGCGGTCACGGTCAGTCAGTTCGCGTCCCTCGGCCCGCCCTCCTGCCGCCAAATTGCCCCGGCTTTCCCCCGGCTGTGGAATGCGGGCCAGGCAATAGGGCACCGCCTCGCCGTTGACCACTAGGATGCGCTTGTCACCCTCCACAATTTCCGGCAAATACCGCTGCGCCATCACAAAACGGGTGTTGTGCTGGGTCATGGTCTCCAAGATGACGCTCAGGTTGGGATCATGCTCAGCCACTCGGAAAATCGACACCCCGCCCATGCCATCCAATGGCTTCAACACAATTTCGCCTTGTTCGTGCAGGAATGCCCTAAACCGGCTGGCCTCCCGTGCCACCAGGGTAGGAGCGCAACAATGGGAAAACCAAGCGGTGAACAATTTTTCGTTGGCATCGCGTAGCGAACGTGGCTTGTTAACCACACACAATCCCCGGCTTTCGGCACATTCCAACAGATAAGTGGCATAAATGTATTCCTGGTCGAAGGGCGGGTCTTTGCGCATCAGCACCACATCCAATCCTTCCAGCGGCGCATCGCGTTCGTCCAAAAAGGCAAACCAGTTCGATGGGTCACGGGCAACTTCTAGTTTCCTCATCCGGGCGTGGGTGCGGCCATCGCGCAGGTAAAGGTCGTTTAGCTCCATGTACCAAAGTTCATAGCCCCGCGCCTGGGACTCCAACAGCATGGCGAACGTAGTGTCTTTTTTGATGTTGATGGCGCGGATGGGGTCCATAACGACGCCAAGTTTGAGACTCATATTTTGTTTTCCTAAAAAATCACAGAAGCCATTAAAGTTAATATCTTACGGTCCTTGACAATAAAACTCAAAATAAGTTATAAAGTGAGGTTTAATCAAACCCCGCTGGGCAGCACTAAACCTGAGGTTAACCATGTCAAGAGAATGCCAGGTAACAGGCAAGCGACGTATTGTAGGCAATAACGTTTCGCACGCTAACAACAAGACCAAAAGAATTTTCAATCCAAATCTGCACGAGCGCCGCTTCTGGGTCGAGAGCGAGAAGCGCTGGATAAGCCTGCGCGTATCCTGCCATGGACTCCGCACTATAGACAAGAAAGGCATTGATGCCGTGTTGAGCGACATCCGCAAACGCGGCGCTAGCATCTAAACAAACAGGAGATAATATCATGCGTGATAAAATAAAAATGATTTCCAGTGCGGGCACCGGGCATTTCTACACCACCACGAAAAACAAGCGCACCAAGCCGGAAAAATTGGAAATGAAGAAATTCGATCCTGTGGTCCGCAAGCATGTGATGTACAAAGAGGGCAAGATCAAGTAAATACTTGATATTGAAGGGGCCTCCAGCCTATTCTGGAATGAAGGTTCCCTGCCGCCCCTAGTGTGCGATTAAAAGTGATACGGGAGCAAGGACTGCCTTGCGATGACTTCTAAAGGCAAGACAGGCCTTGCACTCCCGGTATAAATTCAAAGACTGCCCGGTTCGTCTGCATCACTTTTAATCGCACCGGCCCCCTCTCCCCCCCTTTTATTCTTCCGCTTTAACCTATATTTTATTATCCATCAATCAACCGCCAAATAAATTTATGGCGGATTGTCCCATTGCGACAAATCACTTAAGGTATCGAATATGTTAACGTGGAGAGTTTTTCTAGCCTTCCTGATTGCAATCGCCTCTCTGTCGATTGGGCCAGCGGCCAACGCGGCATGGCCCCTGAGCATTGACGGACAGGCCCTGCCCTCACTCGCCCCCATGCTGAAGAAGGCGACACCGGCCGTGGTCAATATTTCAACTAAAACAAAAATCGAGGTTGCCGAACATCCGCTGATGCGCGATCCGTTCTTCCGGCGCTTCTTTGAGGTCCCCAACATGCCGCGCCACCGGGAAACCTCCAGTTTGGGTTCGGGGGTCATTGTCGATGCCAGAAACGGTTACATCATCACCAACAACCATGTCATCGACAAAGCCGACCAAATCCAAGTGACGCTAAGCGACGCAAGGCAGTTGAGCGCCAAACTGATCGGGGCCGATCCCGAATCGGATGTAGCGGTCATCAAGGTGGACCCGAAAAATCTGACCGAACTTCCGGTGTCCGACTCTGCGCAGTTGCAGGTGGGCGACTTTGTGGTCGCCATCGGCAACCCTTTCGGCCTCGGGCAGACGGTGACTTCTGGCATTGTCAGTGCGCTGGGCCGGTCAGGATTGGGCATTGAAGGCTATGAAGACTTCATCCAGACTGACGCATCCATCAACCCAGGCAATTCAGGCGGCGCACTGGTCAATCTGCGCGGTGAATTGGTGGGCATCAACACCGCCATCCTGGCACCTAGCGGGGGTAATGTCGGCATAGGCTTTGCCATCCCCTCCAACATGGTGGTCAATATCAAAAACACACTGGTGGAACACGGCGCGGTGAAACGCGGGCAACTAGGCATCAACCTGCAAGACTTGAACCCGGAACTGGCCCAGGCTTTCAGCCTGGAGCAAAGCCAAGGCGCGGTAATCACCTCAGTCCAGCATAACTCACCTGCCGACAAGGCGGGGCTGGAACCCGGCGACATTGTTCTCGCCATTAACAACAAGCCCATCAAAAGCAGCCAGGATGTCCGCAACCAGATTGGCCTGCTGCCCATAGGCGAAGAAGTCAAGCTTGACATCCTGCGTAAGGGCGAAACCCAAACCGTCAAGGCGGAAATCGGCACACCCAAACTCGTTCAGGAAGAGGGCCAGAAAATCCATCCCAAGCTTGCTGGCATGGTATTGGGCAACACCACGCCCAAAGACCCGGCCGAGGGGGTCAAGATAGAAAAAATGAACACTGGCTCTCTTGCTTTTCAGGCAGGGATGAGGCCGGGCGATATCATTGTCAGCGTGAACCGCCAAGAAGTCGCATCATTGGATGAGTTGAAGCAAGCCGCGTCGTCCAGCCGGGAACTATTACTGAACATCCTGCGCGGAAACAGCGGCTTTTTTATTCTATTGCGCTGACGGGACGGACAGCCATGCTGAAACGGCAACCCTTGGAAGAGGGGAAGCGAACTAGATGCCTATCCACGGCAAAAACTTTTCTGCCGGGAATTTTAGGCCTATCACTGTTTATTTTCTTAGGGTTAGGCACAGAGTGGCTGTTCTTCAAATATAGGCAAGAAAGGACCGCCGAGTTAAAGGCTGCGACTGTTTCACAGCTGGACAAGCTAGTTTTGCGCCTTGATGGCGAATTAAATGCGGTTTATTACTTATCCTATGGCATCGCCGACAACTGGGTAGTCCATCAGGATATGCCAGCCCCCGAGCAGACACGCAACATATTCATGGATGTTTTTCGGCACAGTCGCCATGTGCGCCGCTTTGCCGTCATTGCCGACTCCCAAGTCGCCTATGTGTACCCCCCGGGCGATGAGGGCCAGGCCGTCAATTCGGAAGATAAAACCCAAGCGGCGCAATGGCCTTGGTTTCTGCGTAACACCGAAACCCACACCCCCGTGCTGGAATGGCCGGCCCCACCCGCACGGGGGGGATTGACCTTTCTGGTGCCCATTTTCGAGGAAGGCCGGGTTCTGGGGTTGCTAGGCACACTGCTCGACGAGTCTTCCCTATTCTCGGCATCAGGGTTAACCCAAACCTCAGATGAATACGAATACGCACTGCGCGGCCAAAGAAGTGACGGAAAAACCGCCTTGATGCTGCTTGGGGCAGCCACGTTGTTTGACGATCCAGAGACTTTAGTCGCAAACATACCCATTCCCGGAGGGAACTGGCAACTGGCTGTCAAATGCGTCACCGACCCCATGCCGGAAGTCTGGCCGTGGGTTTTGCGTATCGTAGGCTGGTTTTTCGCCGCTTTGTCATCTGCATTGGCTATCGCTTTGTGGGCATTGAACTGTAGACTTGTTGACCAAGCCCTTTACGACCACCTAACCGGACTGCCCAGTCGGCATTTGTTTCTTGACCGGCTTAAGCAAGTGATCCGGCGCACCCGGCGCGGACACGGAAACTTTAGTATTTTGTCTGTAAACCTAGACGGAATCGAGTCGATCAACGAACGGAAAGGAAGAAAAGTCGGGGACATGCTGCTGACAGGCATAGGGAAGCGTCTGATCGGTTACATCCGGCACTCTGACACGGTCACCCGCTGGAAGGGTGAGGAATTTCTTGTCCTATTGGATGGTTGTCCGCAAAACCAAGCCAAAATCATCGCCGAAAACCTGCGCCACCAAATCGAACTTCCGGTTTACTGCGGCGAACAAAAGTTAACTGTCCGCGCATTTATCGGCATCGCCACCTTCCCCGATGACGGCCGCAGCCTTGCCGCTTTACTGAAAGCCGCCGAAGCCAGAAAAGTAAGAGATAGTGGCTAGATACAGCGTTTTCAACATCTGACAACTACTTAACTGTTGAGTGCGCTGTGAAATCACTATAAGATTCGCACCACGCGGAACGCTAAAAACATTAGGACTTACGCAGACGTTCTTGCGTAAATCCTAAACATCTGATCCTGGCTTAACACCAACCATAGGAACGAGTACATGTACAAACTTGGTTCACTGATCTGCGCTCTCGCCCTAGCGGGAGCAACAACCATCGCCGTCGCCGAAGAATGGCAGGCCTTGCCGGACAAGGCTCCAGACCCGGCGGACAACCCAACCACTCCTGAAAAAGTGGAATTGGGCAAGGTTCTTTACCACGATCCGCGGCTTTCATCCTCAGGCACGGTTTCCTGCGCATCCTGCCACAATGTCATGGCCGGTGGTGAAGACAACCGTGGCGGCTCGGTGGGTGTTAAAGCCCAAGTTGGCGGACGCAGCTCACCGACCGTATGGAACGCAGCCTTCAATGCCACTCAGTTCTGGGACGGCCGCGCAGCGTCGCTAGAAGCCCAAGCCAAAGGGCCGGTCACCAACCCCATCGAAATGGGCATGAAAAGCTGGGATGACGTGGTCGTACGCCTGAAAGCCATACCCGGTTATGCGGATTTGTTCGCCAAGGCGTTCACCGGGGCCGACGCAATCAGCGCCGACAATGCTGTTAAGGCCATCGCCGCTTACGAGCGCACACTGATCACGCCGAACAGCGCCTATGACAAATATGCCAAAGGCGACTCGAAGGCCCTCAACGAACAACAGCTACGCGGCCTGCAAACTTTCGCCGAAACCGGCTGTGGCGCCTGCCACTCAGGCCCAGGGTTCAATGGTTCGCAAAACGGCCAGGGTGCCGGCGATTATATTAAGTTCCCAGGCATTGAAAATGGTGCCCTGGAGGCCCAATATGGCTTCTCGAAAGACCTAGGACGTTATGAAGTCACCAAAAATGAGGCAGACAAGCACTTGTTCAAGGTACCCACCTTGCGCAACATCGCGTTGACCGCGCCTTATTTCCACAACGGCAAAGTCACCACGCTTGACAGTGCCGTCACCATCATGGCTAAAACGCAACTCGGCAGGGATTTGACCCCGCAACAGGTCGGGGACATTGTTGCCTTCCTGAATGCCTTGACCGGCGAATTCCCCAAACAGGAAATGCCACGCCTGCCCGGCTATCCCGGCAAGACCTTCGACTTCGAATAAAAAACCCGGCCCCTGGCGGGGTCGGCTTTTTTACCACAGATGCTGGTTCCCAAGCTCCGGCCTGGGAACCTAACATCTTGCCAAGCTCCTGCTTGTGCCAGCATCTCTTTAAGCAGGAGCTTCAAAGACCGCATTCCCAAGCTGGAGCTTGGGAACGAGCAAACGATGACCAAGGCCCAAAAAACTTTTAGGAGATAAAAAATGACTGATATTATGTTGATACCCTCTTCAGATGAGGCGTTACGCAAAAGAGAGTTTGCTATTACCCTACAGTTTGAGAATCGTAAAAAGGAAACCTACTCAATTAGAACAAAACCCCGACGCACCTCTGAGTTGGTACTGGCATCTGAGAAAATGATTCTCAATAATTTGTCTCTCCGTGAGGTAGCGGTAGGATTAAATCATTCGGTTGATTTGATCTTTGTTGCCTATAATTTATTAGCCGGAAAAGATATCCAAGCCACGGCGACAGTGTCTGGTATCCAAAAATCTCTGTTAGATGCCACTTTGGAAGCCTCGGTGACAATGAACCACTTTAAAAACAAGTCTGCTGAAGTGGTGGACGATGCCTTCGGTGCCTATAAATGGTTAGGCCAAGGTAAGGAATCGCTAGCAATATTACAACTGCAACGTTGTGGTAACACGGTAAGTCAGATGGCAGATGAATCGGAGAAGCTGGCATCTCGTTTTCAGAAAATTGTTGACGCATCCCAAAGTGCGGTTGAAGCCCGGATTATTGAAAAGGTGAATGATCAAAACAAAAGGAAAGCGCTCCAAGAGACGTTTAGTCAGATCAAAATCTTACAAACTAGGACTATAGAATTACAAAAAAATATCAAATCAAACCTTGAGAGTGTCCAGAAAGAGTACGAAGAAGCCCGAGAGCGAGAAAAGACAGAAGGTGATCGTGCTTTTATTACAGGCATCATTGGTGCGAGTATTGGAGCCCTTGCTTCGGGTCTTGGTTCGGTGGCTCAAACAGTGATCGCTGTAAAGTCTCCTCCGGGGTGGCTGGGAGCAGCGGGAGCGAGTGCTGCTACTAATAAGCCCAGCGATGCATTGATTGCAGAAAAGACTAGCCTTAGTCAGAAGTTGCAAGAACAACAGGCCGCGAAAACGGACATTTTCATCGAGAAGACAACAAATGATGCTGAAATAGCAAAGGCTGAAAAAATTATCAATGACCCATCTGCTCCAGCCCAGTCTAAGGAGGATGCAAAAAAACTCCAGGCGGCAGCCCAGGCAAAAAGTGCGAATATTGACAAAAGACTAAAAACAGCTGAAGAAGCCGTTAAGACGATTCTATCTGGATTAAGCGGTGTATCACAGCAACTTCAACAAATATCCAGCCAGTCTTACTTAGCGGCAGAAACTGCTTCGAAAGAGAAGATGGCTTACTACGAACACAGAAATGCCCTAGCAAATGAAAACCGTGAAGCATTGGCGAGCCTTGCCCAATCTGTTGTTGAACTCAAATACACTACTGATGAAACCGAGAGCATAGTGTTAGCTATCAAGAGCTTGGAATTTGCCATCAAAGCCTTATCTGGGGTTGTCGCAGCGTTGAACCAGAACACGCTGTTCTGGCGAAATATGGCAAGCTACTGTAAAAACAACCTTGCCAACCCTAATTTCGTAGAAGACCTAACATTTATTCAAAACGCCTTTACACTGCAAGAACGGGTAGATTACTACTCCTCTGAGGAATTTATCCAAATGGCAGTGGGTAATATAGCCCAGTGGGTAGCGTTGAATAATCTCTGTGATCGATATATAGTAGCTGTCACTGAAGTGTACGGAAAAGTTAATAAGAACAATGGAAGTCGGTTCACAAATGCTCAGGCGGAATTCACCGTCCATGCACTACGTCTATCACTTATAGCCTCTTCGCGCAATGAACAAGCGGCTATAGATGCTGAAATTGTGTCATTTAAGCTCCAGATGCAATCTTTAGTTGCCCAAGCAGCACGACTACAGTAATGCCCACCCCGCTGGTGATTGGTTCGAACCTAAAACTTGCGTTCGTGGTTGGTTGAACGGGCCACGGACGCAAGCGATTTTTTGATGCCCCCATATTCTCAACATAAGAATGTGCAAAAATGTGGCACTGTTCTGTTTGGTTGTAAGCTGTCTGAAGCCTTCGGACAGCCTCTTGGTCTATGGATTAGAATGCATGATCTTTGGCAGGCAGAACACCCAAGGATGCCTTGCATGTTGCATCTGCCATCAAAGGAGAGGCAGATTGCTTCCTGTCCACCGATGACAAATTGCTGAAAAAGATGGTTAATATCTCTCAAATCCGTGCCATGAACCCTGTCAACTTAATTGGAGCCGTTGATGAATACGATTACCGACACTGAACTGAAATTACGTGGAATCGAAGCGCTGATTGCCGCACTTGGTGTGGTCCAAGCCGAACGGTTTGTTAGTTTGATCCTGCGGGAACCTTTCGACTATACTCAATGGCAACGGGATTTATGGGCGGATAAAAGCTTGGAGGAAATAAGTAGCCTTGCTATGGAAAATTGGAACCGCCCAATCCAATAGTCGTATAGCCGTGTAAAGAATCGTGTTTAAAATTTGATAAACAAAAGGCCCCGCCGGGGCCTGTTTTTTTAATGATAGAGAGCACAACCCGCAATCCTATCCTCAATCTTTTTCTTCAAGGCTTGAAACTCGGGGCTGTCAATATTACCGAATTGTTTCGCGAAATCTTCATAGCTTAAATTCTCCGGCAGGTCTTTGACTCCGGGCATGAATACAGACTCTTCCGAGTTTTGGCTCAATATTGCCTGGACCCTGCGGGCGGATTCTTCCGAGGTGACGGCCATCTTGCCAAATAGTGCGCCGGCCCGGTCGGCCGCCAGATCAATGAAACTGAAACCGCTGCCGCCGTGGGTATCATTGAATTCCTTGGCCAATCCGACCATATCCGCAAAAGCCCTGTGCCCGGAAATCGCCAACACCGCCGAAGTCGTGAAATGCTGCGCCGCGTCTATGCGCCGGATCAACAATACCTCGCGCTGAGCGAGATTGGGGGGAACCATGCCAGAGTAAATTGCCGAATCGAGGCTTTTGCCGTTGGCGTAGGCCGCCAGCACCAAGATCAAGGCCCGGTTCTCCTCCCTTGCATCCCCGCCCTCTAACTCGGAACGTTCCTTGGCAAGCGCAAAAAGCGGACGGAGCAAACTAGCCAAACCAATAAATCGGCGCAGTTGCGACTGGCCGACCAACTCGGCGAGCTTGCTGTGATATATCCTCATGCGCTCCTTGTCGGCCAGATCGGCAACCAAATCTTGCACCTCACCCATGACTTCACGGTCCCAGTTGAGGGCAATCCGCAGCCTTCCGTCACCAATGCGTACCTCCTGGATCAAAGGCAGGGTCATTTGGACATACCGGCCTAAGCGGGTAGTCCGCGTCAGCCACCAGAACAGCATTCGCACCAAGGGCTTAGGCAGCGCGATGAACCCCGCCTTCACCTGCTTGACGAAAGCCCTAGGCTCGGCATCGTCTGCTATCAGTTTCAAATTAAGATAATGGTTGCCATAGCGGACGGGCATTTTTATGGTTGCCAGTATCACCAACCGCTTGTCGAAAATATTGGCTTGAGCGAAACCGTCCAGACGTTTCCTTGTCAAAACATAATTGGCGACAGCAGTCAAATCTTCCTCTGTGAGGGCAATATTGCGTACTTTTTCATTGACCCGGTCCTGGGGCTTTAACGTGGAATGCAAAATGTTCCGCGTCGTCGCCAAATAATGCTGGGGACTGGCGGGCTTCTGCAAAACCCAAGGTTCCGCATCAATGACCAATGCGGCAAGAATGCCCAACGCAAGGACAGTAGCCCCTGCCGCATAAGCCAGACGGCGGAGTATTTTCGACATGGTGCCTGCTACGGAGGCTAGATAACTTCGTGGTCCCATGTGATTAAGTGTGCCAGAAAAGTGGCACGGAATTGGGTTTACAGTTCATTTCCCATCCTGCGCATTTTGATTCATTAACATTTAGAATAATTGTTGACTGTTTCGGTTGGATATAGGTATAGTTACATAAAAACCATCAACTAATCAGGAG
Source organism: uncultured Methylococcaceae bacterium (assembly GCA_903934875.1). Classification (GTDB taxonomy): domain Bacteria; phylum Pseudomonadota; class Gammaproteobacteria; order Methylococcales; family Methylococcaceae; genus Methylumidiphilus. The sequence goes on along the minus strand of CAIZPP010000226.1, from coordinate 15,714 downwards.
AATTAACGTGCGATTAACGACAAAAGGCCGTTATGCAGTAACCGCCATGCTCGATCTTGCCTATCACAGTGAGAAAAAACCGGTTACCCTAACCGATATTGCGAAACGGCAGAACATCTCACTGTCTTATTTGGAACAATTATTCGCCAGGCTACGCCGGGCTGGCATGGTCGAAGGCGTCAGAGGTCCAGGAGGGGGCTACCAGTTGAACCGCGATGTGTCTCAAATCAACATTGCCGAAATCATCACCGCAGTGGACGAAACCATTGATTCCACACGCTGTGGCGGCAAGGCGAATTGCCAGACTGCGCAGCCCTGCCTGACCCACGATTTGTGGATGGGCCTTAGCGAGCAGATCCGTGCCTATCTTTCGACCATCAGTTTGCAGGATTTGTTGCAACGCAAAGGTTTTCGCCAAGTAGCGGAGCGCCAAGATAAACAGCCCAATACACCGGGTTTGGACATTCTGATTAGGGGAGAGACAACGAGGGCATAAGTTCCCTGTGCCGTATGATTTTTTTGGATCATAACGCCACCACCCCGATGGATGGCCGAGTCATTGCGGCCATGGAACCTTTCTTGGGCAAATTTTTCGGCAATCCTTCCAGCCTTTATCGGCTGGGGAGGATCAGCCGTAGCGCCATAGATACGGCAAGGGGGCAAGTAGCCGCTTTGGCAGGCACCGACCCGGCTAGGGTAGTGTTTACTTCCGGCGGCACAGAAGCCAACAATCTGGCCATTAAGGGCATGGCCGGCAAGCTTCCAATGGGGACAATAGCCATTGGCGCCACCGAACACCCTTCCGTACTGGCTCCGGCGGAACACTTGCGCAAGCAGGGCTGGAATGTAAGAACACTGGCCGTAGACTCAAATGGAGTTCTACTACGGCAAAACCTGCAAGCCTTGCCGTGGGCAGACTTGCGTTTCGCCTCGGTGATGCTTGCCAACAATGAAACCGGTGTGATTCAAGAGGTTTCGGCTTTTGCCGAACACATTCGCTCACAGGGGGCTTATTTGCATTGCGACGCGGTACAGGCCACTGGGAAGATACCCTTGGTCTTCGATAGCCTTGGCGCGCATTTGCTATCATTTTCCTCGCATAAAATACATGGGCCAAAAGGCGCAGGCGCACTGGTCATCGACAAATCCATTGACGTGGAGCCACTGTTGGAGGGGGGCGGTCAAGAATCAAATTTGCGCAGCGGCACAGAAAACGTCGCCGCCATTGTCGGTTTTGGCAAAGCCTGCGAATTGGCTTTGGCAGAACTGGAGTCCCGCGCCACCCATTGCCTAACATTGCGCCAGCAACTGGAAAGCGGTCTGGCGCATATGAGGGGCGTTACCGTGTTTGCCGAAAATGCCCCGCGCCTTTCCAATACCGTGCAATTCGGCCTGAACGGCATAGACGGCGAAGCGCTGGTGATGCTGCTTGACCGCAAAGGCTTCGCGGTTTCCAGCGGCTCGGCCTGCGCCAGCGGGGCGGGCGAACCCAGCCCGGTGTTGCTGGCTATGGGGGTGGATGCGGACACCGCCAAAAGCGCGATCCGGGTCAGTTTGGGCAAGGACAATAGCGAAACCGATATAATAGCCTTTCTTGTTGCGTTGCAGACGATTTTGCGGATTTAGACAGGCTGCCCTTTATGTCGGGGATTGCTCGTTCCCAAGCCGGAGCTTGGGAACCAGCCAACGTAGATGCTGTTGCGTCTACCGGCGCGGGCAGGGATTAGTGCGATTAAAAGTGATGCGGGAATGCAAGGCTTGCCTTGCGATAGCGTGTGCGGGCAAGGCAAGCCTTGCACTCCGAGCGTATTTTCAAACGCCGCCCGAATCGTAGTGCATCACTTTTAATAGCACCCGGCAGGGATTGGCAGTATCCAAAACACAGGGATGTGAATGTAGGTTGCCCTCAATGGCGACTGGTTTCGGGCAAAACGTCCGCTTAACGATTTGCTCTTAACGTTGCGTCGTTGCGCCTTTGCGTGAGGCAAAAAATCTTCGCCTTGATACACAGCCCCGTATTGCGAGACCCGCAAAAAAAAGGTCTCACGCAATGGCGCAACGGCGCAACGTAAAAGCATAAGAACGTAATAATTGAACAGAATAGCGACATCTTGCCGAAATGCAAGGACAGGCAGTTTCCGCCAGCAATTCTCAATTTGGCTCGAAACACCGTCATTTCGGCAGGGATGCCGAAATCCAGGCCAAGGACGGTAACGAGACAACGGATTTAAGCCTATCATATTCTACTGGTTTGCCTTCATGGTCGCTGGATTTCGGCATCCCTGCCGAAATGACGGGGTTGTATTTATCGTCTCTGCCCCAAACTGAGAATTGCTGAGTTTACGCTATGCTATCGACCTTATCCATAAACTGTGAATAAATCAATGAACCCCCAAGAGCCGGAACCGCTGCGCATCCGCCAAATTCGCATTGACGGATTGTTCGGATTGTACAACCACTGCATCAACCTGAACCTGAAAGAACGGGTGACGATTCTGCACGGGCCTAATGGGGTGGGGAAGACGATAACTTTAAGGATGGTTGATGCATTATTGGAAAGAACACCTGATATATTTTTTCAAGTGCCTTTCCATCTATTTTCAATTGAGTTTACCGATGGGACTTCAGTGAGACTGTCGCGTCCCTCACTAGATCGCTTTGAAGAGGGGTTTTATTATGGGTTTAGGGACAGCAACGGAATACAGGCGAAGCCTGACGGTATGTATGCAACCGCAGGACTGCCGAGTGCAAGCGCACAGCCACCCAAATTCAACCCCGTAAAATTATTTGATATAACAGCAGAAAAACCCATAATAAACAATGCAAATCTGGGTTTCAGCCATGAATCTTTCTGGCAGAACAAAATAAATGCCCATTTAATCGGCACAAACCGCCTTTTTAATGTTCCATTCAAACAGCCAGATGGTTCGATTGTATTAAATCAGAATATTTATTCGGCCATTAAAACATATGCTATTGACTTAATTGACAAAATTAAATCGACTCTGGCGATCTATGGTCAAAAATCTCAAACCTTAGACCAATCTTTTCCGCAACGCCTTCTTACCACTTCCCTTTCGAATGATGCCGGCCTGAAGGATCGTATGGCTAGGCTGGATACCCAACGCCAGGAACTGAGAGAAATTGGCCTTTTGGATGAAGCGGCTACCCCAATTTTCGAACCGTCGAGCCTTGACGAACTGATCACCAAAGAGAAAAAGTTTATAACGATCTATGTACAAGACACCGAACAAAAACTCAGTGTGTTAGACAACCTCGCTCGCCGTATTAAGCTATTTCTTGACAACATCAACCACAAATTCAAGAACAAACACCTGCGCATCGACAGAGACAAGGGGTTTGTTGTTACCAACGACCTAGGCCAAAACTTAGATTTAGAATCCCTGTCTTCGGGAGAACAGCACGAAATCGTCCTGCACTATGGCCTGCTTTTTCGCATCGAACCCAATACATTGGTGTTGATCGACGAACCGGATCTCCACCTGCACGTCAGTTGGCAAGACCATTTTCTGCCCGACTTGCTGAAAATTGTCGAAATCGCCCAATTTGACGTATTGATCGCAACACATTCGCCTTATATTGTCGGAGATTATATTAATCTGATGGTGGCATTGGAAACAGGGACGAAACGTGTTTGACACCAGAAATCCAGTAGCGGCAGAAGTAGTTCAACGACGCACTCAACATTCAGGAAGCTTTTTGATAGTCGAAGGCCCAAGCGATGTGAAATTTTGGCGGGAACACACTAGCAAGACTGACTGCCTAATTCGCCCCGCCGGAGGCAAACCCGGTGTGCAGGGCGCATTAAAAAAGCTAGATTCAATCCAGTTTTCAGGTGTCCTCGGCGTGGTTGATGACGATTGCGATAGCTTGGAGAATAGGCCGCTTCCTTCGGCAAACCTAATTGCCACCGATACCCGTGACCTTGAGGGTTTATTGCTGAAAACTTCGCTCTTGGAAAAGATAGTCTTCGAGTTAGGCGATGCTGAAAAAATAGCCACGTTTGAAAATCAGACAGGTCTAAGCGTCAGAGAAAAACTGCTTGCAAACGGCTTGGTCTTTGGTCGTTTGCGCTGGCTGTCAAAGCGCATGGACTGGCAATTGTTCGATGCATCTAAAACATATGATTTGAAACCGGAGGCTTTCATGGATCGTAAAAATCCAGAAAACTGGTGTGTTGACGAGGTTAGACTCCTTCAAAAAGCCGCATCTAAATGCAAAATGGCGACTACGGACGAATTAAAAAACTTGCTAGAATTGTTACCGGCGGTCGATCCTTGGTTAATTTGCCAAGGCCACGATTTGCTGAAAATATTGAGGACGGGGCTACAAACAGCACTGGGCGACCTGAAAAGCGCTTATACCCACGAAGACCTCGCCGCCCATTTACGCTTGGCCTTCCACGACACCCACTTAGCCGCCACCCAGCTTTACCAAAACATCCGCGCCTGGGAACAAACCAACGCGCCCTACCAAGTTTTACCCGCACATTAGAAGAGAACACAAGCATGTCCATCAATATCACCGAAAAAGCGGCGAAACAAATCGCCAAACAATTGCAAAAACGCGGCAAAGGCCTAGGCTTAGGGCTAGGCGTCAAAAAAGCCGGCTGTTCGGGCTTTACCTATGTGGTCGACTATGCCGACGACATTACCGAAAATGACAAAGTTTTCGAGCAGCATGGGGTCAAGCTGATCGTCAAAGTCGACGAGTTGGACTTATTGGACGGGGTGGAGGTTGATTACACCCGCGAGGGACTGAGCGAGGCCTTCCGCTTCAATAACCCGAAAGCCACCGGAACCTGCGGCTGTGGCGAGAGTTTCACCGTATAATGCGGTAAGGTGCATTCGTAGGGTGGGCTAGGTGCGCATGGAGAAAGCCCTTCCATTTTAACACTGGGTTTTGCGGACCGTAGCCCACCTTGCTTTTAGATGCCCTCGCAAGGCAGGCCTTGCACTCCCGCATCACTCTTAATCGCACCCTCTGCTTAAGCAAGCATTAACTTTCAGACAAAAATCCTGTAAAATTAGCAGGTTTTAGCTTCACCCCTGAATCAGGGTACATACTTACAGTGTTTTACATTGATTAATCTCATGACCACATCCTCAAGGAGCCACAATGGCGGTTGAACGCACTATTTCCATCATCAAGCCCGACGCGGTAAGCAAGAACGTAATCGGGGAAATCTACAGTCGTTTTGAAAAGGCCGGTTTACAGATCATCGCCGCCAAAATGGCCCACCTCAGCCGGGAAGATGCCGAAGGTTTCTATGCCGTCCACAAAGAACGCCCTTTCTTCAAAGATTTGGTCAGCTTTATGATATCCGGGCCGGTCATCATACAAGTTCTCGAAGGCGAGGATGCTGTTGCCAAAAACCGTGAACTGATGGGAGCCACCAACCCAGCCCAGGCCGCACCAGGCACCATACGCGCCGACTTCGCCGTCAGTATTGATGAGAACGCGGTGCATGGCTCTGACAGCTTGGAAAATGCCGAGCTGGAAATCGCCTATTTCTTTGAGGCCAATGAAATCCATCCCCGTACCCGTTAACATGGTCCCCTTAAGCTCCCCTCCCCCACCGGGGGAGGGAAGTCTAGAGCTTACTTCAGCAGCATTGCCTTTAGAAGAGGCATGGGGCCAGGGCGTGAAAACCAACCTCCTCGGGCTAAACCGAAAGGCGATGGAAGACTATTTCCGCTCGATAGGCGACAAGCCGTTTCGTGCAGTGCAGCTATTGCAATGGATACACCAAAGGGGCGTCGATGATTTCAACGCGATGACCAATCTGAGCAAACCGCTGCGGGCTTATCTGGCCGAGCACAGTGAAATCCGCCCGCCGGAGATCGTGTTGGCCCAAGAAGCTTCGGACGGGGTGCGCAAATGGGTATTGCAAGTGGACGCCAACAATCGCATCGAGACCGTTTTTATACCCGAGGAAGGCCGTGGCACACTCTGCGTGTCTTCCCAGGTCGGCTGCGCCTTGGAGTGCTCTTTCTGCTCCACCGCGCAGCAGGGTTTCAACCGCAACCTAAGCGTCGCCGAGATCATCGGCCAGCTTTGGGTTGCCCAACGCGAGTTGGGCGAAGGACGGCGCGTCACCAACGTGGTGTTGATGGGCATGGGGGAACCGTTGCTGAACTTTAACCATGTAGTCGCCGCCACCGAGTTGATGATGGATGACTTCACCTATGGCCTGTCCAAACGCCGGGTGACGCTGAGTACTTCCGGTGTGGTTCCCGCATTGGACCGCTTGGCCGAGGTGAGCGACGTTAGCCTGGCAGTCTCGCTGCACGCCCCGGACGACACCTTGCGTAACGAACTGGTGCCGATCAACCGGAAATATCCGATCAAAGAATTGCTAGCCGCCTGCAAACGCTATATTGGCAAGGAGAGCCGCCGGAAAGTCACCATTGAATATGTCCTTCTGGAGGGCGTCAACGACAGCCCCGCCCATGCCAGGGCCTTGGCCAAGCTGCTGGCCAATGTGCCGTCCAAGGTCAATCTGATTCCCTTCAACCCCTTCCCCAACTCGCGCTATCGCTGCTCCAGCCCGGAAACCATTTTACGGTTTAGTGAAATCGTCCAGCAGGCCGGACTCATCACCACCACGCGCAAAACCAGGGGCGTGGACATTGATGCCGCATGTGGACAACTGGTCGGGCGTGTCAACGACAAAAGCAAACGTCATTTCAGGCTCCAGGCGATAGCATAATGAGACTGTTCGGCTTAGTGCTACTGCTGATTTGCTTGGCATTGCCTGCCTGCATCAGTGACTCGCAGAAGGACACCGGCGATGACCGCCCCCCCGCCGAGTTGTATTTAATAAAAGGGGTCAAATACATGGAAAATGGCCGGCTGGACGTGGCCCAGCAAGACTTGGAGCATGCCGTCGAACTGGACGACAAAAACGCCGAGGCGCACAACGTGCTGGGTGTGTTATATGAGCGCATTAACCGGACAGGGGATGCTGAGATGCAATATCAACGCGCCTCGGCGTTGGACGAAAACAATTATGCGGCAGCCAACAATTACGGTCGCCTCCTGTGCGCCCAAGGTAAATACGACCAGGCGATGGAGCTCTTGCAAACAGTCATCGGCTCCAAGTCGTACCAAACGCCTTGGCTGGGCCTAACCAACGCCGGGCTTTGCGCCAAAAGCAAGGGATTGGGTGCCGATGCCGATCATTATCTGCGCAAGGCGCTGGAGTCCAACCCCAATTTTGCCCCTGCCCTGCTAGAACTGGCAAAACTCAGCCTGGAAAACAGAAACTATCTTTCGACCCGTGCTTTCATAGAGCGTTTCGAGTCGTTAAACGGTCCGGTTGCAGAATCGCTTTTCATCGGAATGCAAACCGAACAAGCGTTAGGCAATGCCAAAGAGGCCGATGCCTATCGCAAGAAATTGCAACAGCAATTTCCAGAAAGCAAGGAGGCGATGCGCTCCCTGAAGAGCCACGCTACCCAATAACCCAAGCAAATATTAATTCATAGCTGCAATGTCGGAAAAAATTCAAGCGATCCGGGGCATGCACGATATACTCCCTGATCAGACCCCTTCTTGGCAGGGTGTCGAACAATCGTTCCGCCAAGTGTTGGCCGCCTATGGCTATCAGGAAATCCGCCTGCCCATTGTCGAAAAAACCGAACTGTTCAAACGCTCCATAGGCGAAGTCACCGACATCGTCGAAAAAGAGATGTACACTTTCGACGACCGCAATGGAGACTCCCTCACCTTGCGGCCGGAAGGTACAGCGGGGTGCCTGCGCGCCTGCCTGGAACATGGACTGCTGCACCAGCCATCACAAAGGCTTTGGTATATGGGTCCGATGTTTCGCCATGAACGCCCGCAAAAAGGCCGTTACCGCCAATTTCAGCAGATGGGTGTGGAAGCCTATGGCATGGAAGGCCCGGCTATTGATGCCGAACTCATCCTGCTCACCCGCCGCCTATGGAAAACGCTGGGCATCGCACACAAGTTGGAATTGCAAATCAACTCGCTTGGCACGTTGGAAGAACGCTTGGTCTATCGTGAAAAACTGGTCGAGTATTTTCGTGCCCATGTTGACGCCTTGGACGACGACAGCAAACGGCGTCTGGAAACCAATCCATTGCGCATCCTCGACAGCAAAAACCCAAACTTGGCCGAAGTGGTGCAGGGTGCGCCGTCGTTGGCCGAATACCTAGGCGAAGAATCCCGGAACCATTTCCAGGCGTTGACCAGCAGCCTTGACAATGCCGCCTTGGCTTACACCGTCAACCCGCGTTTAGTGCGGGGTCTGGATTATTATTGCCGCACGGTGTTCGAATGGGTCACCACCGAACTCGGCGCCCAAGGAACCGTTTGCGCCGGTGGACGCTACGACGGACTGATCGCCCAATTGGGAGGTAAGCCCTCCCACGCCATCGGTTTCGCGTTGGGCGTGGAGCGCCTGATTGACTTGCTCGACAATCCCGCCCGCTTCGACGAGGCGGTCTGCCCCCATGCTTATTTCATCCGTGTGGGCAGCGAAGCCGAAGGCAGCGGCGCTTTGTTGGCGGAACAACTCCGCGACGCATTGCCTAATTTGCGGTTGGTCGTCCACTGCGACGGCGGCAGCTTCAAAAGCCAGTTCAAGCGGGCCGACAAAAGCGGTGCCGGTTTGGCACTGATTCTGGGCGAAGACGAGGTGCGCGATTCGGCTATTGGCATCAAGAACCTGCGCAAAGACGGCGAACAGTTCACCCTAAAACAGTCCGAACTGATACCCTATCTTCAATCATTACTATAAAGAGGCCTCAAATGGAAGATTATATATCCGAAGAACAGCGCGTGGAGGCGCTTAAACAATGGTGGAAAGCCAACTCTGCTTCCGTAATCTGGGGGCTGGCTTTGGGGTTTTCAGTCCTGGCCGGCTGGAACCTTTGGCAAAGCACACAGCAACGCAAAGCGGAAGGAGCCTCTGGACTTTACGAGCAATTGATCAAAACAGCGGAAGCGAAACAGACAGAACCCGCGATCAAGCTTAGTGAACGCATCATTGAGCAATACCAAGGTACTGCCTATGCCACTTATGCCACGCTATACTCTGCCAAATTGAAAGCCGAAGCCAATGATCTGGCCGGTGCCAAGAAAACGCTCAGCGACCTATTGGCCGCAAGCAAGGACGAGGATATCAAGCATCTCGCCCGGCTGCGCTTAGGCGTGGTTTTGTCGGCCCTAGGCGATAATGAGGCTGCTTTGAAACTGCTGGAGCCGTTGAAGCCGCGTGATATGGGCAAATATGAAGGGCTTTATGAAGAACTGAAAGGAGATTTATACACCGCCCTAGACCGCACCAGTGAGGCTCAAATCGCCTACGAACTTGCCAAGGAAAAAGGCGAGGCCGCACCCTTGCTGGACATGAAGATCAATAATCTGGCCGTTGACTCGGCAAGCACCCCGGCACCCGCACCGTGAAGCGTTGTCACCTTATTCTATTCTGCACTGCTGTCCTGCTGACCGGTTGTGCCGGCCTGGATGCCGCCAAGGATACGTGGTCCAGCCTGACTGAATCACTGTTCGGCAAGGATAATTCCGAACCGCCGCGCGTACTCGCCGAAGAATTCGAGCAGAAAATCCAACTAACCATCAAATGGAAAGAAAGCATAGGCGACGGCTACGGTGGACAAAACATCAACTTGGTACCGGCGGTCACCGAAGAAAGTGTTTTGGTTGCCGACCACAAAGGACTGGTCGAGTCGCTTAGCCGCTTAAACGGCGAAAAACGCTGGGAGGTCGAAACCGAACTGAATCTGTCCTCAGGGCCGGTGCTGTCCAAGGATAAACTCATCCTTGGCAGCAGAGACGCCGAGGTTGCCGCATATGCCATATCGGACGGTGCCTTGCTATGGAAAACATCGCTGAGCAGTGAAATCGTCGCCCTCCCTGCAGTGGCGAACGGCGTGGTGGTCGTCCGTGGCAGCGACGGCCGCATTACCGGGTTGGACGAAAAAACCGGGGGCACTTTGTGGAGCCATGAACGCACCGCCCCCGCCTTGGCGGTCAGGAGCAAGGGCGGGCCGGCCATTGCCGGCGATCTGGTGGTCGACGGCTACGGCGGAGGCAAACTGCTGGCGCTCCGCATCAAGGACGGGCAGACCGAATGGGAGGCGGTTGTCGCTTTGGCAAAGGGACGCTCCGAGATTGACCGTTTGCTGGACATCAATGCCACACCCGTCGTCAAGGGCGATACGCTTTATGTTTCTGGCTACCAAGGAGGCATCGCCGCCGTCTCGCTGAATGACGGCGAAGTGCAATGGCGGCAGGAAAAGTTTTTTTCCCACTCCGGGCTGACCAGCAACCGCCGCTCGCTGTTCCTCTGCGACGCATCCAGCGATGTCTGGCGGCTGGACATGCACAATGGCAGTGATTTATGGAAGCAGGACGAACTGCACCAACGCCGCCTCACCCCGCCGATTCCAGTGAAGGACAAATTAGTGGTCGGTGATTTTGAAGGCTATGTGCATGTGCTGTCGCAGGATGACGGCGGATTGTTGGCCCGGGTGGAAGTGGACGACACCCCGATACAAGCCCCCCCCGTAGTCTACGATGATGTCGTTTACGTATATACCACCGGCGGCGAACTCGCCGCCCTCTCTCTGGAATAGCCATGCTGCCTGTCGTCGCTCTGGTTGGCCGCCCCAATGTGGGCAAGTCGACTCTGTTTAACTTTCTCACCCAAACCCGCAACGCCCTGGTGGCCGATTTTCCGGGGCTGACCCGAGACCGCCAGTACGGCCAGGTGCGGCGCGGTGACCGGCCCTTTCTAGTCGTTGACACCGGCGGCATCATCGAGCAGGCGGAGGGGCTGGAAGACCACGCCATGCGCCAAGTCTGGACCGCTCTGGATGAGGCCCAGTTGATTCTGTTTATGGTGGATGCCAGGGCCGGGCTTAATTCCGCTGACGAGGCCATCGCCGCGAAGCTGCGCAAGACCGGCAAGCCCGTGCTGTTGGTCGCCAACAAGATCGACGGTCTCAGCAAAGCGGAAGTCAAGCTAACTGAATTTTTCCAAATGGGGCTGGTCGGCAATCCCTTGCCCATTGCCTCCTCCCACGGCACTGGCATCCCAGAATTGCTCGACGAGGTCTACAAGAGGCTGCCGCCGCCGGAGGCCGAGGCGGAAGAAGACGAATCCGCCCCCGGCATCCGCGTTGCCATCATCGGCAGGCCGAATGTCGGCAAATCAACCTTGGTCAACCGTTTGCTCGGCGAGGAGCGCGTGGTGGTCTTCGACCAGCCCGGCACCACGCGGGACAGCATTTTCATCCCCTTTGAGCGCGATGGCAAACAATACACCTTGATCGACACCGCAGGTATGCGCAGGCGTTCACGGGTGGAGGAGTCCGTCGAGATATTCAGCATCATCAAAGCCATGCAAGCCATGGAAAAAGCCCATGTAGTGATCTATATGATTGATGCCAGCGAAGGGGTCACCGATCAGGATGCCAATTTGTTGGGGCAGGTGGTGGAATCCGGGCGCGGGCTGATTATCGGCCTGAACAAATGGGATGGGCTGACCAACGAGCACCGCGAACAGGTCAAACGCCAAATCGACATCAAACTGCCTTTCCTCGATTTCGCCTCAAAGAATTTCCTCTCCGCGCTGCACGGCACCGGTGTGGGCAAGCTGTTAGAGCAAGTTGAGCGCATTTACCGCTCCGCCGGCCAAACTGTGACCCCCAACAAGCTTACCGAAATTCTGCAACAAGCCCAGGAAACCCACCAACCGCCGATGGTGAAAGGCCGGCGCATCCGCCTCAAATACGCCCACCAAGGCGGCCACAACCCGCCCACCATCGTCATCCACGGCAACCAGACCGAGAACGTCCCCTCCTCTTACAAGCGCTATCTGATAGCCGCCTTCCGCAAAGCCTTGAAGATCGAAGGCTCGCCGATCAAGCTGGACTTCAAGACCAGCGACAACCCGTTTAAAGACCGCAAGAATGAACTCTCCCCTAGGCAGATAGCCAAGCGGAAGAGGTTGTTTAGGCATGTGAAAAAATAAATCGCTTAAAATCGCTGGCGCGATTTTATAACTGATGTTACGCATGGAGGCAGAAATCGTTGGTCCGATGTAGGCCAGCAATTATCATGTTGACGTAAACCGAAAGATAAGAAAAACCGAGTCGGTCTTGGATGCAGTTCCAAAGTCTAGGATACACCGTCGAGACCGACTCGGATTAGTGCGTAATATCAGTTTATAATATCGTAATCGATGTCATTCCAGCAGGGATGTAGGACAAATCGGCAGGATAGCCTATTTGCATGGCTTCCCGCCCGAAAGGGTACAAGACAGAAATGTCCTGTATGCATCCAGCGTCCACGGATGGCAAACTATGGGCTAAGTAAGCCTGGCCAGTAACATGCCAAGGGATTCTCACTTCTCTCTGAATTCGCCGGCATACGGTGCTACTTTTAACCACTTGGGTTTAACCATGCAACCAGAAATAAAATATCTGTCGTTGATGCGAACAATCAGGGTGCGCTTTGATGCAATTGATGCTTTAAAATACGCCCAAATAGAAGGATTCCCACGAGCAGAATTGGCAGCGTTTCATGGGCGCAAAATCATTGAAGGAATTGCCTTCGCATGCCTAGTGGCAACAGAACGTGGGCTATCAACTATTCCTAGGGATGCAAAAGGGCAGTGGAACGCTGAAAATATTTTCAATAGTCTTAAAAAAAAGGGGTTAACTGTACTCCCTAACCCCAGTATTATTCGCCAAGCGACAGAATCCGAGACCAAGAACAATAAAGTCAATGCCGTCATTGAGGGTCAACCAGAACTGAATTTATCGTATGAACAGTTGATCCATATTTATCAGCGATTTCACGCATGGCTCCATGAGGTAAATCCATACACCTATGAAGATCAATCCTCCTTCTATTTGGAAAGGGGTCGAACATATGGGGCGATGTATCAAAATTAGCGTTATTTATAGACAAACATTTCATTTCTATACATGATTCCGGATTTTTTTGTGTCTTGCGCGATGGTCAAGACCAGCAAACCAAGATCGTGTCACTTGACCGGACAATGAGGGTTGAGCTTGAGGGCAATAAGTGGGAAAGCATATATCTTTTATAGGTGGGGCTGCGGTAGTAATGCGACATAAACTCCCTCTCTCTATGATCCTGAACTTGCCTATTAACCACTAGAGTAGATTCCGTGGCACGGCTAAACCTCAATCGTCATCAACTCGACCACCCCGAACACTTCGATGATGAAATTCGGGAGTTTAGGGATTCTAGTAGATATATTCCCACTGAACTGGAACGATTGCTTTTCGAGCTAGCAGGACATAGGTGCACAATTTGCGCGGCTCCTTGGATGGAAATACATCACATTGATGAAATTTCAGAAGGTGGCGAAACGTCTTTCGATAATCTGATTGTACTTTGCCCTAACTGCCACACCCGCGTCCATCGAGAGGGTGTTCCCACTAAGACAGAACTTAAACATTACAAACTCAAGCAAGAGATTGCGTATGAGTTGCCCGTTCTCAGTAGGCTCACTACCCCTGAACGGGAACTAATTGCACAAGTCGCAGCCCTCGCCCAAGAAGACCAAGTAGCCTTCTCAAAGAGATATTGGCAAGAAATCGAGGCGGCAACACAAGATGAGGCGGTACTGACGTATCGAAGGGAACTCGGTTTGTTTCACCTTCAAGAAAGTGGGATGTTTAACGTTGAGCAGAGTTTTTGCTGCACCATCGTCGAAGGTGAAAAGGAATCCATCAACTTAATGGTTCGATTCACAGGAAAGGGGATTAAGTGGGTTCGTTACCTTCAAGCGACGCAACGGATACCGAGTAGTTGATGGCTGACCATGTAGTGTACGCATCGCGCAAATTTTTAGCTTCGACCCGTAAGACGGATTCGCGAAGCAATCCGCCATGCTGGGCCACAAAGCGAGACATTTCCGGCGAATTGTCGCTTCGCTCCGAATCCTCCCTACTGCGCTGGAGCATGAGAACAAGTCAAATCTATTTATGTAGTGTCCCAGATGATTAGGCATTTCTATATCGACAACTTTAAATCTTTAGTGGATTTCTCCTTACCGCCAAAACCGGAACGGCTGGGGCAATTCACTTGCCTGATTGGGATGAATGGCACCGGCAAATCAACCGTATTGCAGGCGTTCGATTTCGTGAAACAATTGACGCTGACGAATGGACGGATGGATAATTGGCTGAAGGTTCGAGACTGGAAAATAAAGGAGATATGTAGCCATTTCCAATCCGAGCGTTTGATAGCCTTTCGCTTAGAGTTTGAGTTTCCGAGATTTGAAATCATCACTTGGGAAGGGCAGTTCGATCCTTCCCGGCTCCATTGCACGGTCGAATCGGTCAAGCTTGGCGAACGCGACATTTTGAAATTCGCCGGTGGTGTCGTGACTTACTCCACTAACAATTCGGATGACAAGCACCAAGCACAACACCTGAGTTTTCAAGGCTCTGTCTTGTCGGCCTTGCTACTGGACAAAGCCCATCCCGCAATTCGGTCAGTACAAGAGTTTATGCGTGATTTAAAATCTTTGGATATGCTTGCTCCCAATCTGATGCGTAAACGGTCCAGCAACGCGGAGGACGTTGGCTATGGAGGAGAACGCTTGTCTGCATTTTTGTATGGCTTTGCCCCAAAAATAAGTGACCATGTACTGGAAGTAATCCAGCAATTTTACCCTCAGGTTTCTGAGATGATACACACGACTTCAATTAGCGACGGATTGGAGCGATTGAAAGATCTTGCGATAGTTGAAACATACTCCGGATTTGGTAAAGAAGAACTTCCCGAAAGCTTGCTTGGGAAAATGGGCGATGATTCCACCCCCAGACTCAATTCAGGGAAATTGTTCTCGACCATATCCTCCGATAGATTTGTCAATACCAGACACTTGGGCGACGGCATGTTGCGTATCTTATCCATAGTCTCGCAGATTGAAGCAAGAGATATTTCGAAGATGGCTAAAGACAATAAAGTAGCTAAAAATATTTTAGATATTGCAACTAAACGTGGTACGTTGGGCATCCACAACGAATACCTTGCCCTACTCTTCGACGAAATAGAAAACGGTATCCACCCCGAATTGATTGAAAAGCTGATGGCTTACCTGTTGGAAGCTGAACAGCAAATTATCGTCACCACCCATAGCCCAATGATACTCAATTATCTGCCCGATGAAGTGGCAAAAGAAGCTGTGATTCTGCTGTATCGAACTGAAAAAGGCATTACCCGCTGTGTTCGGTATTTCGACCTACCATCGACACAGAAGAAACTTAAGCTTCTTGGCCCTGGTGAAGTATTTGTGGATACCGATATTTCCAGTCTAACCTTGGAAGCGGAAAGCTTGCGCGGTGTAATATCGTGAGGTTGATTTTATCGGGCGAAGGCAAGAAAGACATGGGGGATAAGGTTCCCACTGAATCCGGTTGGCAATTCCAACCCGGCCCGATGGCGTGGATTGTGGACCATTTGTTAGAATCCCATCCTCGTATACGCTATTCGCTAATCAATTTCCATATGGTGAGATATAGTGGACCCCACTTTTCGGACAATCATTTAAGATGGTGACCTTCTGGAAAACGGGGGTTGTTGTGAGTGAGAAAAAGCGCAAGGTTTTTAGTGGCGAGTTCAAGGCGAAGGTCGCGCTCGAAGCGGTCAGGAACATCA
>CAIZPP010000225.1 GCA_903934875.1 uncultured Methylococcaceae bacterium | reverse complement strand
TGATGTTACGCAGTCATCGCTAGAGGATGGCAACTTGTGGAGTGCGGCGACTCGTCGCCGCTGGACGCAAAAGGCGGCGACGAGTCGCCGCACTCCACAACATCCGGGCTACAGCCTACACGGTTGCGTAACATCAGTTAAACTATCAGAGCGATTGGTGTGGGTAAAGCCCAAGCAGGAAACTATGGGAAAATTTTTTGTCAAAAGTTTAGCACTCGCCTTTAGAGAGTGCTAACATAAACTATCCAAACAATTGAATTAGGTTAAGCGCTATGTCACAAGCTTTGTCACTTCCCGTCAACCTTTCTTTGGGTTCCATTGAGGACTACGTCGGGGCGGTTGCCCTGATGCCTCGGTTCGATGCCGAAGAAGAACGCGCATTGGCGCGGCGTTTTCGTGAAGAAGGGGACTTGGAGGCGGCTCGCCAGTTGGTTTTGGCGAATCTGCGTTTCGTGGTCCACATCGCCCGCGGTTACTTGGGTTACGGATTGCCACTGCCCGATCTCATCCAGGAAGGCAATATTGGCCTGATGAAGGCAGTCAAGCGGTACGACCCTGAAGTGGGTGTGCGCATGGTGTCTTTTGCTGTGCATTGGATTCGCGCCGAAATCCACGAATTCATCATCCAGAACTGGCGTATCGTTAAAGTAGCCACCACCAAGGCACAACGCAAATTGTTCTTCAATTTGCGCAAGTTCAAGACCCGTCTGGGCTGGTTCAGCCAAGATGAGGCCAGTGCTGTGGCCGAGGAGCTGGGCGTAAGCGTGGACAGCGTCTATGAGATGGAAAGCCGATTAAGCAATCAGGACATGGCGTTCGATATGGCTACAGGCGAGGATGGCGGAGAGCGCGACATCTCGGCCCCCATCCATTACTTGCAACAGACCGATGCCGACCCGGCTGAGGTGCTGGAGGCAAACGAATGGGAGCAATACCGCGAGACTAATCTGCAGGCGGCTATTGGGCAATTGGACGAGCGCAGCCGCGATATTTTGGCTAGCCGTTGGTTGAATGAAGAGAAGCTGACGCTGCACGATCTGGCGGCGCGCTACAGTGTTTCCGCTGAACGCATACGACAGTTGGAAAACAGCGCCATGAAAAAGTTAAAGAAAGCCTTGCTGGCCTGAAGAACTTGAGGAATTCATAACATGCATAAAATTACTCTTATCCCCGGCGACGGCATAGGCCCCGCCATCGTCGCAGCCGCTACCCGGGTCATTGAAGCGACGGGTGTCAAAATTGAATGGGACCGCCAGCTTGCTGGCATGGCTGCGGTGGAAAAATATTCCAATCCCTTGCCGGAAGCCACCATCGAATCAATACGCCAGAGCCGCATTGCCTTGAAAGGGCCGCTGACCACTCCAGTCGGAGGTGGCTACCGCAGTGTCAATGTCACTCTGCGCCAGACGTTCAATCTCTATGCCAACGTGCGCCCGGCCATTTCCTTCGAGGGCACGGAAACGGTGTTCAAAAATGTCAACCTAGTGACGATCCGTGAAAACACCGAGGGTCTTTACGCCGGCATTGAACATTACATCAAGGTGGATGAGGAAACCATCGCGGCTGAGAGCAGTGCGGTCATCACGACGAAAGGTTCAGAGCGGATCATCAAATACGCTTTTGAATATGCCCGCAAGGCCAAGCGCAAAAAAGTGACGTTGGTGCATAAAGCCAATATCTTGAAATGCACGTCGGGTCTTTTTCTCGAAATAGGCCGCGAAATTGCGAAACAATACCCTGATATCGAGTTCGACGACCGCATTGTGGATGCTTGCTGCATGCAGATGGTCATGAAGCCTGAAATCTTCGATATCATTGTGACGACCAATTTGTTTGGCGACATTCTCTCAGACCTTGCCTCCGGCCTTGTCGGTGGGTTGGGCCTGACCGTTGGGGCCAATATTGGCAAGGATGCTGCGATATTCGAGGCGGTCCACGGCAGCGCACCCGATATTGCCCATTTAGGGATTGCCAACCCCATCGCCACTATCCTGGCCGGGGCTATGATGTTGGAGCATCTTGGCGAACTGGATGCCGCACGCCGCATTGAGCTGGCAGTGCGCGAGGTGATCCGCGAGGGGGATAGGTTAACCCCCGACTTGAAGAAGGGTTCGACTTACGGCACCGATGATTTGGCCGACGCGATTGTAAGCAAACTCGGCTAGGCGTGTGACTTTGAAAACGCCCCGCTTGGTTTATGTCGGCGGGGCGTTTTAGTGTGGAGAATTTAGTGTTATGATTGATTTATGCAAACACAAACTCACCATATTTTTGCCCTTTTCGGTGCTCGTGAACCGGACAAACTCGGCGCAGCAGTGGAGTGTGCGTTCGATGGCGGCAGCTACAAGGTAGCATCTGGCCAGTGGTTGGTTCGGTCTGATACCATGCAACCCGCAGCAGCAAACCCAGTCCCGGCCGTCTCAAACTGCTACCCCGCTAAACGTCAGGAAAACTCCATAGCCTAAGGTTAGGGTTTGCTGTGGATACCTTCACTGTGCGTGATTCTCATTTATTTGAATATATCCCGATACCCTGTGTAAACCGATGCGATTAGCGCCGGTGCCAGCACCAGCAGGCCTAAACCGAAGGGTATCATTGCGAATACCGAAAGGACCAATGCGACGATGCCGTACAGCAAAAACGGCAGCATGTTGTTCAGACAAGCCATGAAGCTGGCCTTCATGGCATCCAAGGCTTGCATATTGTCAAAAATGACCAAGGCGGGGGCAAACCACGTCGCCATGGCGATAGGCGCGGTCAAGGACAAACCGATGAGCGCTGCAAAAAGGAAACCGATCATGGCGCCTCCCACGGCGAGACTGGGCTGGTTGGCGAGTTCGCCTATGGCGCCAAAACCTATCGCGCCCCCCACTACCATAAAGACCACGAACCACACGAACAAATAGGCGGCACCAGAAAGAACTCCCACCATTAACAGCGAGTGGGTGTTTTTGCGGAAGCCATCGAATAAATGCTCAATCCGCAATTCCCTGCCTTGCGCCAAGACTCGGCAACCCGACAACATTCCGCCAAGCAACACGGGTTGCAGCAGCAGGGTGGCTAAGGCCCCGATAAAGGGAAGCAGGTATAGCAGCAGGGTGATGGCGAGAAAGATGGTCAAATTGGCGATCCAGATCAATGGATTCAGGCGGAATAGGCCAAAGCCTTCGGTGATCCAGTCCAAACCGCGGCTGATGGGGACAGTTTTGATGTGCATGGTGGTTTCTCGTTGATTGATTTTTTGCTGTGCAACAATGAAATACTAACATAGAGCGGATTAGGTGACTGTCCGACACTGCATTTCGTTGTATCATTCCAACGATATAAAACGAAGGTTCTTTGGGAATTCGCATGGTGATCAGTAGAAGGCTACACAGGCCATTGTTTTTCAGTGTATCGCCACTTTCCTAGAGCCGTTTACCATGCGAATTCCCAAAGAGCCAAAACAAATGGAGCAGCTTTGAAAACTTATACCTTATCGGCCGGCGTCGTCATCGTGCGCCTTTACCCCGACCAACCCCGTTATCTGATGTTGCGCGCCTTCAATTATTGGGATTTTCCCAAGGGCGTGGTAGAGCCGGATGAGGACCCTCAGCAGGCCGCGATACGGGAAGTCAAGGAAGAAACTGGGCTGACCCTAACCTTGGATGATTTCCACTGGGGCAAAGGATACCAGGAAACAGCACCCTATGGTTTGGGCAAAATCGCCCGTTATTACTTGGCTGAATCTGCCGAAGGCGAAGCCTACCTGCCGGACAATCCTGTGCTGGGCAAGCCCGAGCATGAGGAAATGCGCTGGGTCACCTACAAAGAAGCCCAGGCTATTCTGCCGCCACGCCTGAAAGCCATCCTGAATTGGGCGGACTGGCTGGTGCAGCGGGAGTTGGACGGGGATTGAATAACAGCGTTTTCAACATCACAGAGTTACTTGATAGTGGGTATGACAGTGCAGGTTATTCGGTTAACCTGAAGGGCTAACTGAATTTCAGTTTTAGAGATAGTATGAAGATGAAAACGCTGTATACAAAGAGGCAAACCTAGGTAGGGGCGAATTAATTCGCCTACGAACATCTAAAGCATCTCAGGTTGGACGGGAAAAGCTGTAGCGGCACCACGAACAGAATTAGAGGATTTATTATTACGCGAAGAGTTGGACAAGGCAGGGGTTTACTTTTTGTTTGGAACTAATCCCGTTTCTGGCTCCCCTCAGCGTCGGTTATGCATGGTGGCGGTGCCAATGGGCTTACCGAGTGGCGAACCGAACCCAACGACTTTGCCACCCAAAGCGGCAATGGTGGGCTACGGTGCGGGTCTAGTTCGGAGTAAACGGTTAGGGTGTTCCAATGCACACCTAGCCCACCCTGGCTACTGGCTAGTTGGCAAAAACTCTGCAATCACCGGGGCATGGTCGGATGGGCGCTCCAGCTTGCGCGGCTCCTTGTCGATGCGGCATGAACGGCATTCATCCCGCAACGCCGCGCTGACTAAAATGTGGTCTATGCGCAGGCCGAGATTGCGGCGAAAGCCTGCCGCCCGGTAATCCCACCAACTGAAGCTGGCCTCCTGTTGCTCAAACAAGCGAAACGCGTCGCTTAAGCCCAGTGCCAACAATTCTTGGAAGGCCTCGCGTTCCGCTGTGCTGCACAGAATTTTATCGCGCCAGGCTTCAGGGTCGTGGACGTCGCGGTCTTCCGGCGCAATATTGAAGTCGCCCAACACCACCAATCGAGGATGTCGGGTCAGTTCATCGGCGATAAATGCTTGGACCTTGGCCAGCCAATCCAGCTTGTAGGCGTATTTGTCTGACCCTACTTCCTGGCCGTTGGGGATATACAGATTGATGACGCGCACATCCTCGTATGTACCGGCCAAAATACGGCGTTGCGGGTCATTCAAAGTGGGTGGGTCGGTGGCCACGTTCCCCACCTCGGCGTTGCTGACCAAAGCCACACCGTTATAGGTTTTTTGGCCGCTAAACACCGACTGGTAGCCGGCTTCCAACAAAGCGGCGACCGGAAATTCGGCATCCACCGTTTTGGTCTCTTGAATGGCCAGCAGACTGGGTTGTTCCTTGGACAGCCAGTCCAGCACATGGGGCAGTCGGACACGGAGGGAATTGACGTTCCAAGTTGCTATTTTCATGATGATTTATGACCCTAAGGCGTTCTCAATGGCGGCTATGAGCTCTTCGGTTTTGACTGGTTTGGCCAAAAAGAGATGGCCGCCAATCATGCTGCCGGTGGGGGCCGTCTCCCCCCTTCTGACAATGGCGGTGATAAAGATGTATTTCGTGCCGGAGAGTAGTGGGTCTTCTTCGATCAAGGCGGCAATTTCATCACCGTCCATATCGGGCATCATCACATCCAGCAAAATCAAATCTGGCTTAAATTCCTTTGCGACCTCTATGGCATTGCTGCCCCGGTTCTCGGTCATCACCTCATATTTGCCGGTTCGCTCCAGGTTGGTCTTGATCAAACGGGTCAGGCTGGCCTCGTCATCGACAACTAGGATTTTTTTCTTCATTGATGGGGTTCCTCATTTGGTCTTAAACATAATCATAGCGGAGGCACCGCCGCCGTCACGGTTGCGCAGATTAATGATGCCCTCGTGCAATTCAACAATCGTGCGGGAAACAGACAAGCCTAAGCCGGTTCCCTGGCCCACCGGCTTGGTGGTAAAGAAAGGGTCGAACACTTTGCCGACTTTGGCGGGGTCAATGCCTGGGCCGGTATCTTCAACTTTAATGATAATAACCCGGTCCCCCGGGCCGAACTTTCTACTTCCACTAGTCCTTTCATCGGTTCCTTTTTCCAGACGCCTGACTTCGCTTCCCACCTTAAGTTTGCCGTCACGCTCCATTGCCTGTATCGCATTCATGAACAAATTGATAAACACCTGCTTGAGTTTGTCAGGGTCGGCATAAATTGCCGGAAGCGAGGGGGATAAGGCTTCCTCAATGGCGATATTGTGATGGTTCAGTTCGTAATTCACAAGCTTGAGCGAATCGCGCACCACCTCATTGAGGTCCGTCTTGCGCATATCCAGTTTTTTTTCGCGAGAGAAGTCCAGTAATCCCTCAATGATTCCATCGGCGCGCTGTATGGCTTCTTCCATGTCACGAATAACCGCACCCGCCTCACTCTCTTTAGTGACATCCGCACCTAGGAAATCCACCCCCATTTGGATGATGGCGAGGGGGTTTTTTACTTCATGGGCGACACCTGCCGCCAGTCTGCCCACGGATTCGAGCTTGGCCGACTGCATCAGCCTGAGATGGGCCTCTTCAAGAGCCAGTGTGCGCTGGCGGACCTTTTTTGCCAAGGTTCGGTTCCATGCCGAAGCGACAAGGATGGTAGCGGTCAGAATTCCCAGCGCAATCCATGCAACTAGGCGGAATGCCGGGTTCCTCCACCACTCTGGCAGTTCGACGTGTATCCAAGTCCTGGCGATAGCCCGTTTGCTGTCTTCGCTGATGTTGGCAAGCGCTTTATCCAACACCGCGCACAGTATCGGCAATTCACTGCGTACGGCCATTGAAACTTCCAGGCTTTGCCCAAGCTGGCGTGCGACTCGCAGATTGGCAATATTGGTTTTACCGATGACGTAGGTGGTCGAAGCAGAATCGCCGACCATGACATCAGCCAGACCAAAGGATGTCGTCATCAGCGCGGTTTCGATATCCGGGGTCTGCACCAGTTCCACATCGGGGTAATTGCGGGTCAGCCATTCCTCCCAGTTATAGCCGTGGACCACCGCGATCTTCATCTTCCGCAAGCTTGCCAGGCTCCAGTCATCCACATCGTTGCGGGCGGTGATCACGACTGCGGGAAAATGCAGATAAGGTTTGGTGAACAATAAGTATTGGCCCCGTTGCGGGGTTTCTGCCGCCACCGGCAATATATCGGCTTTACCTTCGCGGACCAGTTTCAGCGCCTCATAGAAGCTGTTTGCCCCAACCCTGCTAAATCGCACTCCCAATCGTTCGGCGATCTGCTCCAAGTAATCGGCCCCCATTCCCTTGTATTTGCCTTGCGCATTGATAAAGTCGATGGGGGGGAAGTTGGGGTCTCCCACATAGCGGATGACTGGGTGCGTATCAAGCCATGAATTTTCCCCGGCCGTCAGCGTTTTGCGGAAATCCGCCGCCGTGTCGCCTGCGACCGTGCCAGAATAAATAAGGCTGAAGCCGAAAAAAAAAGCTAGGGCCTTAAGATGGGTAGATGCAGGTATGCCGAAACCCATCATTCGGGGTTCTCCGCCTTGCCGTGATGGGTTTTGCTTCGCTCTAGCCATGCTTCAGCCGAGCGACCTGCGATCTTTTGCCAAAATGAGCATTGCCGGACGTGCATAGGGCTATTTGACTTCCTCCCCAATTTCCACAGAATAAAGCCCATTATTTTCAACCTCGGCAGGCTTGGTCAGCCCCTGCAAATCCCCAGGTCGCGGCAAGGCTTGTCCGGTTTTGGAGACTCTCGCGCCTATCACAAGCTGTTCGAAGGCGGACAGGTTCATGCCTGGCACCATGGACATGCTATCGTCGAGTGTCACTTCCACGGGCAAGTCTTTGGCCTGCTTCTTGACGATGGCCAACGGTATGGGTGGGCCTGAGGCTGCACGGGCAAAGATGAAAACGGTATCTTCTGGGGAAGCCTTGGCTTTGAGCGCTGCGGCCAGTGTCACCTTGACCTTGATGGACTTTTGTTCGCCAGTGCTAGGTGTCGCGCCCTTGGCCACCCCGTCTTCCGCATTGGTTTCGGCTTGTTGCGCTGCTCCGCCCCCTTTGATTTCATTGATGATCTTACTTAAGTGCTGTGCCTCTGCGCTGTCTTTGGCGAATTCTCCGCGCAAGGTTTCCAAGTAGGCAATCGCTTTGGGCAAATCCCCGCTTTGCTCAGCACCCGCACCGGCTAGCCAAAGGGCAGTATGGTGTTTGGGGTTTTTCGCCAGGATTTCGGCGGCGATCTGCGCCGGTTCCCCTGCAAAGTTGCCGCCTAGCGAATTAGCCAGGGATTCTGCATACAAAGCTTTGGCATCCAAGTTGTCCGGCTCCAGTTTCAGGGCTTGCGCGTAGGCGTCTACGGCTTGGTCGAATTGCTCGGTTTGTTGGTAGGAACGGCCCAATAGCAACCAGCCTTTCATGTCATTGGGGTTTTCCTTCAGGCGTTTGGCCAGACGTTCCATCATCTGCTGGATTTCAGGTGCGGCATGTGCCTGTTGGCGGGCTTCCGGTTGGGCACGGAAATCGGCTAGATCGAACCGCCCCAACATCGCATAAACCGCAATGCCCAATAAAGGGGCCGCAACCAAGGCAGCAAACAGTAGCGTGTGCCCCTGTTTCTCCGGTGCTTTGCCCGCGCTTTCGGATGCGCCCAAATCGCCGAGCAAGTCCTTGTCCAGTTCCAATTGCAATCCCTCCAGTTCTTTGCCGCTACATTCACCGGCCAGTTCATCGCGGCGCTGTTGGTGCAACATCAGGTTGAGCCTTTGCCGGTCCACTGTCGGCTTGCCCCGTTTGCCAAGCAGGGTGGGAATGCACAAGGCATAAGCGGCCAACAGTGTCAGCGATGCCACAATCCAGAAACCAATCATAGGGTTATCCTTCGAGTCTTTTCTTCAGTTCATGCAGGCGGAGGCGTTCCTCCTCAGTTAGTGCGGGTTCGTTCTTCCGCCCGGCGCTACGCTTTCTCGCCAACAGCCCTAAGTAGACCAATCCGGTTAGCAACAGGCCGAACGGACCCAGCCACAGCAGGGATGTGCTGATTTTCAGGGGGGGCTTGTAGAGTACGAAATCTCCATAGCGGTCAACCAGGAATTTCACCGCATCCTGCTCGCTCTTGCCGCTTTGGATGATGTTGTAAACCTCGGTGCGCAAATCCCTCGCCAAATCGGCATCGGAGTCGGCCAATGACTGGTTTTGGCAGACCAGACAGCGCAATTCCTTGACCAAATTTTCATAAGCCTGCTGTTTGGCCGGGTCGTCGAACTGGCGGATTTCCACCGCCTGGACATTCAGGCCAAAGACGATTCCGCAAATGATAAGCCAAATTCTCATGTTGGCGAGCCTTCTTTCTGCAATTGTAGGATCAAAGGCAGCAGGGTTTTCTGCCAAGACTCCTCGGTAATCGGCCCCGTGTGCTTATGGCGGACCACCCCTTGCTTGTCGATCACGAAGGTTTCCGGCACACCGTACACGCCCCAGTCGATGCCCACCTTGCCGTCCGCGTCGAACACACTGACCGTATACGGGTTGCCGAGCCGGTTGAGCCAGTCCATCCCGGCTTCGCGCTCGTCTTTATAGTCCAGGCCATAGATGGGCAGGATATTTTGCTTGGCAAGCTTGAGCAGCAGGGGATGCTCCTGTCGGCACGACACGCACCAAGAGGCCCAGACATTCAGCAGGCTGACTTGGCCGCGCAAATCCGCATTGCCAAAGTTTTTGTTCGGATCGGCCAGTTGCGGCAGGTTAAAGGCCGGGGTGGGTTTGCCGATAAACGGCGAAGGCACTTCGCGGGGGTCAAGCTTCAGCCCGACGGCGAGAAAGCCTACCATGACAATAAACAGGATCAACGGAATGAGGAAGCGCATAATTTTGGAAAGTGGTTGGCCGGATGATTAACTATTTTACCCTATCTGCGCCTATAGCCCGAAGTGAGTTTATAATTGACTGACGTTACGCAGAGGCCCCGGTGCTGCCATCGGCAAAGGATTGCCGACCTACGGTGATTAGTTTTGGAGTGCCAAGGCTTGCCTTGGCAGGCAAAGCGAGCTTTGCCACTCCATGCGTAACATCAGTAATTGACTAAGATCAAACGGAGAAACACGATGAATGCCGTGACCAAGCCTACGCTTTACCAACAACTGATAGACCTGCCGGAACACGTCAACGGGGAAATCCTCAACGGCCAGTTATATGCCCAGCCACGACCCAGCGGCTTGCATGGGGCAGCGGAGCGGGGGTTGAATATCGATTTGGGCGGGCCGTTTGATTTCGGTCGGGGCGGGCCGGGCGGTTGGTGGATCATCCCTGAGCCGGAAGTGCATTTTGTCCGCGACATCGAAGTGGCCGTGCCGGATTTGGCCGGTTGGCGGCGCGAACGGATGCCCCGCATCCCCGAAGGCCACCGCTTTGAAGTGGTTCCCGACTGGCTGTGCGAAATCCTCTCGCCGTCCACAATGAAAAAAGACCGTGCGGTCAAGCTCCCGGTCTATGCCCGTTATGGTGTTGCCCATGTCTGGCTAGCCGATCCCCACGCCAGAACCTTGGAAGCCTATGCCTTGCAACAGGACGGCTGGCTGCTCCTCGCCACTCTTAAAGATGACGATGCCGTCAGCCTGCCGCCGTTTGACGCGGTGAGTTTTTCGTTGGCGGATTTGTGGGCGGAGACTCCGGCTTGAGTTGCAGTTGCAATACCTTATGCGCTTTCTCAAATCCGCGTGCAGCCGACGTTGGCTTTTATTTGTGCAACCATTTTGCGTATTCGCTTAGCCAGGAGTGGGCGTCGCTCATTAACCAGGCACGTGCTTCCGGTGAATCTTTGAGGGTCCTGTCCAAAAAGGCGGTAGTCACACTGACGACTATGGCCATTTGCCGGGCCGCATTGGTTTGCAGTGTGATCTCTTCCTGGGAAATTGCGACACAGCCACGTCTCGCGTAGGGATAGGGTGTGGAAAGGTCTATGACTTGTCAGATTACAATAGTTCGCTGATTTCGGGATGTCCAGTAATCAGCCGGTTGCGGAAGGCTTCGACCACGGCTTCGTCTTCACGAGCGGGGCGGGGAATATCGACAGTGACCTCATGCAGCAATGAGGTTGGAGGAGCGGAGAGGAACAGCAGCCGGTCGGCCAAGGTAATCGCTTCGCGCAAATCGTGGGTGACAAACAGTACGGTGTGGGGGCGCTCTTGCCAGACTCGAATGAGCAACTGCCGCACCCGGCGTGCCGTGGGCGCATCCAGCGAGACAAACGGTTCGTCCATCAGCAGCAGCGTGGGCTGGATGGCGAAAGCACGCACCAAAGCGACACGGCGGCTCATTCCCAACGACAGCCTTTCTGGATACTGGCCCTGCGATTCGGCCAAACCCATGACATCCAGTAAATGGTCCACATCCCCACCGTATTGGCTGTCCGGCAAAGCCAGGTCAATGTTTTCCCGCACGGTGCGCCAAGGCAGTAAACGCGGATTCTGGAACATATAAGCGATGCGCGGGGCCACTCCGGCCCCGGTGCCGATCACGCCCTCGAATTGCCGGTCCAAGCCGGCGATGAGATTCAGCAAAGTGGTTTTGCCGCACCCGGAAGGGCCGACCAGACATACGAACTCACCAGCGCCCAACTCAATGCGCAGGTTTTTGATTGCCACATGCTCGCCTGACCCATGCCGGGCAGGATAGGTTTTCTTGCGGATGTCAATTACGATTTTACTCATGTGCAATCACCTCCGCCACCTCTTGGCGTGGCGGTCCAGCGGTTTCAAAATCAAGGTTTCGATACACTGGATCACCAGCACAAAGGCAATGGTATAGGCTAAAATCCCGGCGACATTGAACATCTGGAAAAACAAGTGCAACTGGTAACCCATGCCATTACTGCGACCTAGCAGCTCAACGACTAGGATAATCTTCCAGGTTAGGGCGATGCCGGTGCGCGCCGCACCGATCAGGTAGGGGAACAATTGCGGCCAAATGACATGGCGCAAGGTTTTCCAGCGCCCGAACCGATAGGCCAGTGCCATTTCCAGCAAATCGCGGTCCAAGGCCCTAGCTCCCTCCCGCACCGTCACCACCACATTGGGGAGTTTATTGGCCACCACTGCGGAAATGGCTGCAAGCTCGGTCAACCCGAACCAGACATAACAGAGGATTATGGTCACCAGAGCAGGAATGTTAAGGAATATGACCAGCCAATTGTCGAAAAAACGGTCCAGCTTTTCATGCCGTCCTAGAAAAATGCCAATTAGCGAACCCAAGCCCATAGCCAACCCAAAACTAAGCAACAAGCGCTGCAAGGTTTTCCACAGATGGAAAGGCAACTGCCCGGATGCTGTTTCCCCATACAACTCATGGAATACCTCTGCTGGCGTGGGCAAAGCGGGCGAAACCAGCAACGAAGACAAACCCTGCCAAAGCAGCAGGAATAGCAG
The DNA here is from genome assembly GCA_903934875.1 of uncultured Methylococcaceae bacterium. Lineage (GTDB taxonomy): Bacteria > Pseudomonadota > Gammaproteobacteria > Methylococcales > Methylococcaceae > Methylumidiphilus. Next base: position 19,836 of record CAIZPP010000225.1, on the reverse strand, counting down.
CGATGAAAAAATGGGATGTTGGAGGGCCGAGCGCATGGTGGATAACCTAAGGATCGGTCAACCCGGTCAAAATGGCCTCGGCCAGGACGGCATACTCGGCCATGACGGTCTCGCTCAAGGGTCCGATTTCTTCCGCTTCGAGCTTGTCACGGATGGCCGCATCCAAACATTCGACGCTTGCTTGCAATGACAAAGCGCCCATAGTGCCGGCTAGGCCTTTCAGGGTATGGGTTATCCGTTTGGCTGTGACAGAGTCGGCCTCCGTCATTGCCTGCCGCAAATTAGCCATTTCAGTCGATTGTCTTTCAGCGAATTTGCGCAACAGCCTAATGTAGCTTGCCGTCTTGCCGGCCAGGCTGTTGATCCCAACTTGCGGGTCTAGGCCGGGGATGGCGGCTAGGCGTTTCATTACGCCCGCTTCGGGGGAATTGGCCGGCGCTGCCGTTGGCAATGCCGCAGAACCGGCATCCTTGCCAGGGAAAGCGCTGCCATCCAAGCAATGCAATACCGTCTCGTACAACTCCTTCAGCACGACGGGCTTGGCAATGTGGCCATTCATACCGGCTTCGAGATAGCGGGCAATATCATCGGCGAAGGCGTTTGCGGAAATCGCCACAATAGGGACATTGGAACGGCCTGGCAAGCGTCGAATCAATCGGGTCGCCTCCAAACCATCCATTTTGGGCATTTGGATGTCCATCAGAATCAGATCGTAAGCCTGTGCCGTCGCCCGGCTGACACCTTCTACCCCGTCCGCCGCCAAATCCACCGTAATGCCCACTTCCTGGAGCAATTCGATGGCAATTTCCTGGTTGATCACATTGTCCTCAACCAATAATACGCGGGCGTCACTATGGTGTTGGGCAAGCCTACGGGCAAACTCTTCGGTCGAGCGGTTATTGTCTTGTTGAATTGAGGTTTGCAAGCCCTTGGACAAGGGTATCGTGAACCAAAAAGTGCTGCCGCTGCCAATGGCGCTGGTAACGCCGATGCTTCCGCCCATCTGTTCCGCCAACCGTTTGCAGATGGCCAACCCCAGTCCGGTACCGCCATATTTGCGTGTGCTCTGATTGTCTGCCTGCTCGAAGTGATTGAACAAACGTTGCTGATTTTCGGGAGAAACGCCCACTCCGGTATCATGCACCTCGAATCGCACTTGGAAATTTTCGTCGCCCGGAGACATCCGCAAAACCCTGACCGTCACCGTGCCATTTTCAGTGAATTTCACCGCATTGCCAACCAGATTAAACAGCATCTGCCGTATCCGCAACTCGTCCCCCCTAATGACAGGCGGCAGGCTGGGGTCAATTGCAAACCCTAAGGCGATTCCTGACGCGTCCACCTTTTCGGCAAACATATTCAAAACCCCTTCGATTTTTTCTTGCAGCGGGAGGTCGGACATTTCCAGCTTGAGCTTGCCCGCTTCGATTTTGGATATGTCCAGAATATCGTTGACGATGGCCAGCAGATGCTGGGCTGCCGTGTAGATGGATTTGATTTGATTTTTGGCTCTCTCATCCAAGCCCTCCGATTGTATTAGCTGGGCCTTCCCTAGTATGCTGTTTAAGGGTGTGCGTATTTCGTGGCTCATGTTCGCCAGAAACGCGCTTTTGGCGCGGTTGGCGGCCTCGGCGGCCTGCTTTGCCACGGCTAGGGTTTCCACAATGTGCCTGCGCTCGCTGATGTCGCGCCAACTGCAATAAAAAAATGGCGATCCGTTTATCTTTATGGGTGTCAGTGAGACCTCCACATAGAAATCGGAGCCGTCCTTGCGTAGGCAGTGCCAGTCAAAATGCAAGCCATCCCCAACATCGACCGTATCTTTAATTTCATTAACCATGTCGGCACTCCTACGGCCATTATCCTGATATTCCGGGGAAATGTCGGCGGGCGACAAGCCCATAAGCTCCTCCTTCGCCAGCCTAAGCAAATCCAGTGCGGCTTGGTTGCATTCAACAAAACGGATGCCCTTCATCAGCAGCGCGGGGTCCAAGGAATCCTGGAATATCCGCCGGAAAGTTTCCTCGCGCTCCTTCAAAACGGCCTCCGCCTTTTTCCGTTCGCTGATATTACGGGCTATCGTCGCAAAAAACTCGACTTCACCGCTGCCATCGGTTTTTTTCTTGGCAATGACCATCTGCGAAACCGGCACTTCCAAGCCTTCCTGTGTCAGAAATGCGGTATCGCCCATCCAGATGCCGCGCCTGATGGCGCAAGGCAAGCCGATTTGCGAGACGATTTGGTAAGACCAGTCAGGTTGGTAGTCATGAATGCCGGTATTTTCCAGCATTTCCGTTGGGCCTATCCCTAAAAGTTTGCGACCGGCTGGGTTAAAATAAGTAATGCTTCCCTTCGCATCGGTTATCGCAATCAGGTCGATACTTGCATCTATGATGGCCGCCAGCCTTAAATTTTCCCTTTCGGCCCGTTTTCTGTCGGTAATGTCGCGGATGAAAGAAAATAATATGCCACCTTGCTGGTCTAGGTAGGTGGCACTCACGTCCACATCAATGACCTTGCCATCCTTGCGCCGAAGCTGGGTTTGAAACGAATCCCCGCCCTTGTTCCTGATTCTCCCAAAATGGGCGGTGGTCAGAGCAGAGTCTTCCTGCACATCAAAGTCGGTGACGGACATCGTCTGCAATTCTTCTTCGCTGTATCCTAGCATTTGGCTGAACGCAGGATTCACTTTCACCACATGTCCATCGAAGAGTAAAACAACAAATCCGTCGCGGGCGGTATCGAGCACCGATTGCAATTCCTGGGTCCGCTCGCGAACCCTTTGCTCAAGCTGCTGGTTCAGCGCATACAATTCTTGCTTCACCGCCAACCGGTTTTGCAAGCGATGGTTGCGCCAAACCAACCAGACAATCCAATAACTTGCAAATAGAGTAATGGCAAAGGCCGCTCCGGAATACCAGCCCAAGCGATGAATCCGTGCATAGGCCTCAGTTTTGTCCATTTTGGCTACCATGATCCAAGGGGTTCCCTGGACCGGGGCGACATAGGACAACACTGGTTGTAGCCGGTAATCCACACCATTTTGATAAATCCCGCGAAACCCATGCAAGGCAGCGGTCACTGGCCGTTGGGGGATATGCAAGGATTCCTGCAGGGTCATGGCAGGTATGCCTAGCAGGTACAGCGGGCTTACGTACTCGATATTTTCCCCTTTACGCCGCGCTAGGATCGTTTCCGCAGTGGCATGGGGCACAGGCCAAGATTGCAACAAGGGATAAAGGTAGTCATCTGCCTTCACCTCAAAGAACAAAGTGGCGATTGCATGCCCGGTCAGGGTAATGAACGGAGAGACCATCCCCAGTGCGATCTGTCCGTCACCATTGTGGTGCAGATCGACGAACTGGGGCTTGCCTAGGCGGATCACGTCCCGTGCAAGCTGGCTGTGTGCGGCCATGTCAGACTCGCCAATCTGAAAAATGGCTTGGCCTTGGGCATCAAACACAGAGAGGTTGCTGTAGTGGCGGTTTTCCAGTATCTGCTCAAGCCGAACCCGGATTGCCTTTTCCAAGGCTTCATCCCGCTTTCCATCATTTATCCATTTTTCCACTATCTCAGACAGCGAAGTTTGTTCGCTGAAGAGCATTGCATCCTGGCTCAGGCCAGACAGCCAGAATTCGATCTGGCGAATTTTTTGTTCGGCAATGGTCGCCAAGCTTTGCTGGACCTCTTCCTTGATGGATTGCCGCGCTTTCCAGAAAGCATATCCATCTATTCCACCTAGAAGAATCGGGAATAGTGCGATAACCCCCAATCCCACAAGCGACAGCCATGACCAGTTTTTTTTCGGCGCGGATGCCGCTGCCGCCAGAACAGGTGAGATTGGAGAAGTGCCATCAACTGCTTTCATGCCAATCCGGAAATTGTTTTTTAGTTTACATCGGCAAGTATGACCGTGGCGACCACGGTGTTACCGTTGCCCTGATATTCAATGGAATCGAAACTCGTCGTGCGCGCCATCGCAATGCCCCGGCCATTGGGGTCGAACAGGCGCTCTGGGTCAAAGTCCAAGTAGCGTTCCCAGTCGAAGCCTTGGCCTTGATCTTTGATGGTAAAAATTAACGCAACGGGGCTGCGTTCGAAGACGACTTCCACACGCTTTTGCCGATTTTCCTCCAAAGCCATGCGCTTCGCGATTTCCTGCTGTATCAGATCCTCATTGATCAATGTTCCCTTCTCATCGTAGCTGATTCCCAAATTACCATGCTCGACTGCGTTGATCAACAGTTCCCGCAGGCCAAGGATGACTTTGTCGGGTTTAGGGCATGCATGGGCGAAAAAATCTGCCAACAAACAACCGTCTTCGATGCTCTGGAAATGAAAAATGCCATTATCAAGGAAGGCCAGGGGCCTTTCTGCCAGCCGTACGCTTTTCTGCATGGCACGGTGATCCGTGTATTGCGCGACTGCCGCCTTGACTATGCTCAATAAAACCCTGGGTTCAAAAGGTTTAATCAGATAATAGTAGGCTCCGGCGTTCAGTCCTTCCTGGACACTGGCTGAATCGCCTGCGGCGGTTTCCATGATCACGGGGATTTGCTCAAGTTCGGGGCTGGCCTTCAGTTTTGCCAATAATTCAATGCCATCCATCTGAGGCATTAGCCGGTCTAGCAAAATCGCATCAAAGCCAGTGTCGCCCCCTGCAAGAAGTTCCCAGGCTACCTGCCCATTCTCGGCGTGGCGGATTATGAAGCCGGCATCGGTCAGTACCTCCTCAATAATCTCTGCGAAGATGGTCTCGTCTTCGACCAATAAAATACGCTTATCTGACATGTTTTTCTCCAAAACAAATTCCTGGCAAAACCCCAGTTGGCAATGTTAACTATAGCAAGAGTAGGGATAAGTGACATCCGTTAAGCGCTTTGGACCTTCCGGTTTATGCGAGGTGCGATTAAAAGTGATGCAGACGAAACGGACAGTCTTTGAATTTACACTGGGAGTGCAAGGCCTGCCTTGCCTTTAGACGCATTCGCAAGGCAGGCCTTGCACTCCCGCATCACTTTTAATCGCACCGGTTGGCACCTTTTTGTGTTGCATAATGACAGATTTCTGCTATCGTAATGTCATGATAAACTTCCAGGTTATCCAGCCACTTGGGCAGGCCCATTGGTTTAAACTGAAATTTGTCATAGTAGCCAACTCTTTTACAGACCAACCAGATAAATTTGGTACAACGCTATGTCTAATACATCAGACCGTATTTTTCAGGGAGAGAGCAATCTTCTTGGCCAAGAAGAATGGTTTTACCGGGCGCGTGAGGGTATCGGTGGCCCTTATTCATCCAAGGACGATGCGGCTTTGGCCTTGCACAGCTTCATCAACTATTGCAAAGATAATGGTTTTTCCGGGGGCCGGAACGATAATTGAGGCTACTGGTGCCCGGTCCATCGAAGCGGCAGGTTAAACCATGCTGGGGATTTATGGCGGCACTTTTGACCCGGTGCATTACGGGCATCTGCGCACCGCACTGGATGTAAAGGAAGCGTTGCGCATCACAGATCTGCGCTTTCTGCCCTGCCGCACACCAGCCCATCGCGGCGCACCCGGAGCTAACCCGCAGCAGCGGCTTAGTATGCTGGAATTGGCTTTGCAAAAAGCCGGAACGGGTTTTTCCATTGATAGACGGGAACTTGACCGAGAAGGCCCGTCATACATGGTCGATACCTTGGCTTCCCTACGCAGGGATGGCCCAGACCGGCCAATTTGCCTTATCCTTGGCTTGGATGCGTTTGCCGCCATCCCCTCTTGGCATCGCTGGAGGGAATTGTTTGATCTTGCCAATTTCGCCGTCATGTGGCGACCTGGCGCAAAGGAACCGGATTGGTTGGGGGAGCTTGCGGACCTTGTACTGACACGGCGGGAGGAAGAGCCTAGGAAATTAGCATCCACTCTCTGCGGTAAAATTGCATTCCTTGAGGTAACCCAGCTTGCCATTTCCGCCACTGGCATCAGAAACATGATCGACCAGGGCAAAAGCCCGCGCTATCTGCTGCCCGACGCAGTGCTTGAGATGATCCAGTCGCAGGCACTTTACGGTTCGCGTAGCCTCACTGCTATTTAAACGAAGACCGATCCGGTTAAAAACCGAATCGGTCTGCCCTTAGTCCCATGCTAACCCGGTTCGTTAAAATCGACACCGAGAATGTCCCAGCTTTTCCCGTCGTCCAGATTTCCTCCATTGTATTTGATTTTACAGGCGTATTTCCTCTCGATTGCGCCCTTTTCTGGCGATGCGACAATGACCATGGAGCGTATAAGATAAGTTCTGCCGCCCAAAGCCCACGCCTCATAATCCCTGTCAACAAACTGCGCTGTATCCGGTACGTGTTTATCCGCCACCATTACACTCTTGCAACGACCCAAGGCCGCGTCGCTGCGTTGGTTGTTGATTTTGCCCAACTCTTCCTGTTCTTCGTCCTTCTCAAAAAAGAAGTTGGATTGCACCACGCTCATCACGCCGGGCATAATGACCTTTTGCAATAATACATAAAGCCCCACGATGAATAGAACGAGCAGGATGACGGACCATATTTTAGGCAGCTTGGCGATCTTTTCTAGCAATTTATTTAGCATGTCTTTATCTCTAGGTTTTGGTTCGATGGGTGCCGAGAGTGTGGAAGAACGGCACACATATAGGGCGCTGCGATAGTAAAGCAACATTGAACTCCCTCGCCCTCCGGGAGAGGGTTGGGGTGAGGGCAAACCGAATGTAGCTTTACTACCGCAGGCATCTATAACAAGTATTCGGCCACCCTGGGGCACAAGTCTTCATTTGGCTTTGGCGGTGATTTTGGATAAAAGTTCATGGTTAATTTGAGAATTGCGGGTTTAACGGCGGCAATTCAAGCTTGCATAAGCTGTGTTCGGTATAATATATTTTTTTGCTAGCCAGTGTCCTTTTAATGTCCCAACTGATCGATGAATTGAATCGCAGGCGCACTTTCGCCATCATCTCGCATCCCGATGCCGGTAAAACCACTCTGACCGAAAAATTGCTTCTCTTTGGCGGTGCAATCCAGTTGGCGGGGTCGGTGAAAAGCCGCAAAGCCGCCCGGCACGCCACTTCCGACTGGATGGAGATGGAAAAGCAGAGGGGCATCTCGGTGACCACGTCGGTGATGCAGTTCGAACACCTTGATTGCGTCCTGAATCTGCTGGATACGCCCGGTCACGAAGACTTTTCCGAGGACACTTACCGTACCTTGACCGCAGTGGACTCCGCCTTGATGGTCATCGACAGCGCCAAAGGCGTAGAGGACCGCACGGTCAAACTGATGGAGGTCTGCCGACTGCGCGACACTCCCATACTGACATTCATCAACAAGCTGGACCGCGAAGGCCGCGAACCTATTGACCTGTTGGATGAAATCGAAAGTATATTGAAAATCCAGTGTACTCCGCTGACTTGGCCGATTGGCATGGGCAAGCGATTCAAAGGCGTCTACAACCTGATCGAGGATTCCGTGCATTTGTTCAGCCCGTCCCACGGCGACAAGATCATCAAGGGCGAGACCATCCAGGGCATCGACAATCCCAAACTGGACGGCGTGTTAGGGGATATGGCGGACGAGTTGAGGCTGGACATTGAGTTGGTCAGGGGGGCAAGCCATCAATTCAGCCTTGATGACTATCTTGCCGGCCAACAAACCCCGGTGTTTTTCGGTTCGGCGATTAACAACTTCGGGGTATTGGAATTACTTGACGCGTTTGCCGGTTTCGCCCCGCAGCCCAAGCCACGCCTGGCCCTGGAACGGCTGGTCGATTCCCAAGACGAATCATTCAGCGGGTTTGTCTTCAAGATTCAGGCTAACATGGACCCTGCCCACCGCGACAGGATAGCCTTTCTGCGCATTTGTTCGGGCAAGTACGAAAAAGGCATGAAGATTTTCCATGTGCGCACAGGCAAGCAGGTGCAAATTGCCAATGCCATCACTTTCCAGGCCGATAGCCGGAAAAATGTGGAAGAAGCCTATGCCGGCGACATTATTGGCTTGTACAACCATGGCACCATACAAGTAGGGGACACCTTCACCCAAGGCGAGAGCTTAAAATATGAGGGGGTGCCTAATTTCGCGCCGGAGTTGTTCCGCCGCGTGGTGTTGCGGGACCCCCTGCGTGCCAAGGCCCTGCAAAAAGGCTTGCAGCAACTGACCGAGGAGGGTGCCACTCAGTTGTTCAAACCATTAAGAAACAATGATATGATCCTGGGAGCCGTGGGTGTGCTGCAATTTGACGTGACCGCCTTCCGGTTGAAATCCGAATACAACGTCGAATGCGCTTACGATAACGTCTCTGTCTTCACCGCCCGCTGGGTGACCTGCGCAGACCCTAAAAAACTGGAAGAGTTCAAGAAAAAGTCCTTCGACCACCTTGCCGAGGACGGTGGTGGATACCTCGTCTATCTGGCCACTAGCCGTGTCAATCTAGCCCTGACTGAGGAGCGCTGGCCCGACATCAGCTTCAGCGCCACGCGTGAATTGTAATGGATATTCCAAACTTCATGACCGACCCCATCGAACTAGAGCGCCAAGCGGTCTTCACTGCCTTCCAACAATTGCCCAACCCGGATAAGGCGGCGGTCAAATTGCTGGCGATTAATTGGATGCCCTTGGGTAAGTCACAAATCACCACCGCTTTGCGCAAAACCTTAGGCCCTGTGGGAGTGAAAAACATCGACTTCGCCGGATTGCGCAAAAGCAAAGCGGTGGTTTCAGGAGGTGACTGGAGTGGTGATCAACAACGCTGTAACCCATTGATTCTTGAGCTGGTGGCCCGGTATGCCATTCTCGACAGCACATTCAATCTCTATGCGGATTTGGCCCATGTGGCAGCGCCATTGCAAAAAACCTATGGGACGGCTGCGAAAAATGAATTCCTTTTCCGTAACGATGACGAATTGATCCGGGAGACACGGTTGGGTATGTATTGGCGGGACGAGGCGTACATCGCCACCCTGTTCCGTATGTTGGAACGGCAACGTTCCAGTTATTTCCAAGGCTCAATGCAAAATTCCACCGACCCATCGCCCATTTACGCAATGGTTTGCGCAAATCCCTTCGACACCGAATGGTTTCAGGGGTTGCCTGTCGGCATCCGGGTCAAGGCGCTGCCGAGCACCCTGTCCCTGCTGCTGGAGCATTGGCAATGTGACGAACACGCGCTGTCCTTACTCCTAGAGGGCTGCCACTCCTCCGACACGCCCCCAGAATGGATTGCCCAAGCCGCCAAAACAAGGATTTGCCAAGGCGAGTGGGATGCTGCGGAGACCCTGCTGAACCGATGCCCCTCAAATTCCACAGAACATTGCCTGCGCGGCCTGCTGGTCTTATTGCGCGGCAATCTGGACCTAGCCATCAAACTGTTCCAAGATGGGTTGGTTTTGTTGCGCAAGGAGCACGGTTCAATCAAGGGTTTGTTTCCAAGTTTTCTCGGCCTGTTCCACATTTACGCCCTCTACCAACGCAATTCGGCTGGCGATTTGGAGGAAGCCAACAGACTGATTACGCAAGGCGCGGACAATGTCCGCTTCCGTTTGGCCTATGTGATGCTGGGCTGGATACCGATGTTGGAGCTGGATGAGAAAAGCGCCCTGCCTAAGGTACGCGAGCAATTGAATCTGGCGAAGCAAAACCCTTGGACCTTTTGGATCGGCTTGCTGATGCTTTCCCGCTATCAAGCCCCCAAAGCCCTAGCCGAGTATTTGCCTAGCATGAAGCGTTTTGGCGAACAGGCAAAGTACAGCGGATTGACTTGGCTGGCGGCGGAAATGGCCGGTTTGATTGCCAAGGTGGAGACGAAGACGGACGAGCAGCAAACTCTAGCCGCCGATTTCGAAACACACAGGGGGGCCAAACTTCTGTGTAACCGCGTGCAGCGCGAGGAATACTGGGAACGTGCCCTTAAGGCCATCTCCAACACTGCGGTCAAACCCAAAGAAAGCAAGGAAAAAAACCCCGTCGAAACCAGGCTGGCCTGGCTCATCTCGCCAGACAGTTATTTCTCCATCGGCTATAAAATTGAAATCAGGGAACAAGCCCGCAACGCCAAGGGCGGCTGGAACAAAGGCAAGGCCGTTTCTTTCAAGCGCCTGCGGGAAAACGCCAGCGAAATTCACGGATTGAACGAACAGGATGTCCGCACAATCAGCCATATCAACCTAGACCGTTACAGCAACACCTATTATTTGGACGAAAAGGGCTGGCTGGCCCTGGCTGGACACCATAACGTACTCTGGAAGGATAGCGGCACAACGGTGGAATTGGCACCTGCCGAGCCTGAGCTGCGCATCAAGAAAATGCGGAAATCCGACCAAGTCAGCATTGATTTCTGGCCAAAAGTCACGAACGAACAAAAGGTTGCAATTGCCCAGGATGGTTTGACCCGGCTCAAAATCATCGAACTCAAACCCGAACACCACCGCCTCGCCGCCATCATCGGCGACGGGCTGGAAGCGCCCTTGGCCGCACAGGAACGCATTCTTGCCAGCCTAAGCGCTGTTTCCTCCTTGGTCACCATCCATTCTGACATCGGCGGGGCCGAACTGGCCGCTGCCGAAACCGTGGAAGCCGATCCCAAACCGCGCCTACAACTGATTCCCGAAGGGGACGGGCTGAGGATAGCCTTGTTGGTCCGCCCATTCGGGGAGCAAGGCTCTTACCACGCCCCCGGTTCCGGTGGGGCCGGCCTCATCGCCGAGATTAGCGGCAAGCGCCTGCAAACCCTGCGCGACCTCAAACAAGAACGGAAATTGGCCGATGAGGTGCTTTCGCTCTGTCCGGCCTTGCGGGATAATGCGGAGGAAACCCAAGCTTGGCAATGGCTTGCCAGCGATGCCGAAAGCAGCTTGGAAGTGCTGCTCGAATTGCATGAAATCGGCGACAAGGCCCAAGTGGAATGGCCCCAAGGCGAAAAATTCAAACTCATGGGCCAGGCAGGCTTAAACCGTTTCAGCGTCAAAATCCAACAACAGCGGGACTGGTTCAGCCTCAACGGCGAACTGAAACTGGACAATGGCGAGATCATCAACATGCAGCGCCTGCTGGAATTGACGGCGGGGTCGCGCAGCAAGTTCATCCGCCTTGACGAAAACCGCTTTCTCGCACTGACCGATGCCTTCCGCAAACGGCTGGATGATTTGCGTAGCTACTCCGAAAAGCACGGCAAGGACCAGCGCCTCAACGCCTTGGCCTTGCCGGTCATTGAGGAAATCGCCGAAGAAGTGGGCGAGTTCAAAGGCGATGCCGCCTGGCGCAAACAGGTCGCCCGCCTGCGCGAGGCGGAAAAATTCCAGCCCCAACTACCTTCCACCCTCCAGGCCGAACTGCGCGATTACCAGCAGGAGGGGTTCGCGTGGTTGTCGCGTTTGGCGGCCTGGGGCGTAGGGGCCTGCCTAGCCGACGACATGGGCCTGGGCAAAACCCTGCAAGCCATCGCCGTGATCCTGACCCGCGCCGGCGAAGGCCCCAGCTTGGTGGTCGCCCCCACCTCGGTATGCTTCAACTGGCAAAACGAATTATCCCGTTTTGCGCCCACCCTCAACGTGCGCTTCCTAGGGGGCGGCGACCGGCAACAATTGATCGACAGCCTTAAGCCATTGGATTTATTGATTTGCAGTTATGGCTTGCTGCAACAAGAAGCGGTCGGGGAACTGCTGTCATGCGTCAAATTCCGCACCATTGTCTTGGATGAAGCGCAGGCAATCAAAAACCCCGCCACCAAACGCTCCCAACAAGCCATGACTTTGCAGGGGGAATTCAAGCTCATCACCACGGGCACCCCAGTGGAAAACCACCTAGGCGAACTGTGGAACCTGTTGCGCTTCGTCAACCCAGGACTGCTGGGTTCTTTGGAAAGCTTCAACCGACGTTTTGCCGGCCCCATCGAACGCAACCAAGACCGCGAAGTCAGGCACCGCTTGAAACGGCTCATCCAGCCCTTTATTCTGCGCCGGACCAAAACCCAGGTGCTTGACGAACTGCCGCCGCGCACCGAGATCGAACTTCAGGTTGAACTGAGCGAGAAGGAAGCGACCTTCTACGAGGCGTTGCGCCGCAAGCTAGTGGACGAATTGGCCGCAGCCGACAGCCCCATCGAAGACAAGCGCTTCCAAGTATTGGCCGCCATCACCAAACTGCGCCGCGCCTGCTGCAACCCCCAGTTAGTGGCCCCCGGCCTGGGGCTGCCCAGCAGCAAACTGGAACTGTTCGCCGAAGTGCTGGACGAATTGCTGGAAAACCGCCACAAAGCCCTAGTGTTCAGCCAGTTTGTCGACCATCTCAACATCATCCGCGCCCATTTGGACGGGAAAGGCATCGCCTACCAATATTTGGACGGGCAAACCCCGGCACCTGAGCGGAAGAAACGGGTGGAGGCCTTCCAGGCAGGCCAAGGCGATGTGTTCTTGATCAGCCTCAAAGCTGGCGGTGTCGGGCTCAATCTCACGGCGGCGGATTATGTCATCCATATGGACCCCTGGTGGAACCCGGCGGTGGAAGACCAAGCCTCCGACCGCGCACACCGCATCGGCCAGCAACGCCCGGTCACGGTTTACCGCTTAGTCACCAAAGGCACCATCGAAGAGCAAATCGTCTCGCTACACCGCCAAAAACGCGACCTTGCCGACAGCTTGCTGGAAGGCGGCGAAATTAGCGGTAAAATTGGCGCGGAAGACTTGTTGCAGTTGATGCGGGGGGATTGATCCAGCCGTTCTTGGCACAGCACTTGTCCAACCGTACCGCCTAAACCCCGCTATTGGAGGGTTGCCGCTCGATCAGATATGCCCCACAAAGCAGCCTGCCCGACATATGAATCGGCTTTGTTTTTTGTCTAAAAAACCTTTGTTTTTTAGACAAAGATAAAAGGATTGACTCGCCGCCGCCAAATTTTCCGCTTGCTATTTGTAGTCATAGGAGATGTTGCGATGAATGATGAACCTCTTGAACTTGTCCGTGGCTCTGGCAATGTGTTTGCCGACTTCGGATATCCCAATGCCGACGCAGAACAACTCAAGGCGTTATTGGCTGCCCAGATTATCGGCATCCTTGACGACCGCGCTCTGACTGTCCGCAAAGCTGAAGACATGACAGGCATTGCCGCCGCCGACTTTTCGCGCATCCGCAAAACCAAGCTAGACCGCTTCACCATCGACCGCCTGATGACGATCCTTAATCGCCTCGATCAGGATGTTGATGTACAGATTACCGTTCGACCTCGCAGTGAGGTTTTGGAAAGCCGACAGCTTGCGCTTTGATAAGCGAGACCTTGCCGATGAACAAAACAGACGACGAAGAAATACCCGTCTACGCCAGCAGCGGCAACATTTTTGCCCATCTTGGCCGACCGGATGCCGAGGAAGCCTTTGCCCGTGTCCGGCAGCTTGTCCAACTTGAGGAACTAAAGCGCGAAATTAAGAAAGGGATGGACAGCCAGAATCGGACGATACCCTCATATAACCGACAAGCATGCACGAAAAACCCTTGGTCAGTAGTTTGCGTATGGTATACCAAAGCGACTTGGTTTTCCGTATATCTTTTCGGGCGATATGGTCTGCAATAGCGGCACTTTATCTGACCCAATTCCGCATGGCCTATACCAAGCGCGGCGCGGGCTTCCAGCCAATCAACCGCCCACGAACATGGGACAAAAAGAACGGCAAGCCGCGAAGTCTAACAACGGAAGTTTTTTAGACAAATGCGCCGCTAAAGTCAGCAATTCTTGCCTAAAGATGCCAAGCCGGTTACTCGCTGGGACGATGAAGACGCCGCCTTCGCCGATGTCGCCCGTGGCATCCGCAAGGCAGCCGAAGCCCGCCTTGATTTGCGCACGTAAAACACAATGCAGGCGTATAATAGACTTTATCGCTATTGCGTATTATTATTTTTTTAGTACCTTTTACTCCCAAATCACTACAAAATTGGACAAAGTGTAGGATGGGCAAAGGCCGCCAGGCCGTGCCCATCTTGGTCGACGCGGTTTGATGGGCACGGCCTGGCGGCCTTTGCCCATCCTACCAATCAACCATTTTTAGAGTGGTACGGGAGTAGAACATAAAAACGCTGTATAAGTTATATGCCATCATTTTTAGCGTTTAGAAACAACCTCCTTGCCCTATTAGCGGGCTTGGTTTTGCTTTGCTTGTTGGCTGGCTGCGGCGAGCAGCCGTTAAACGACCCTTACCCTAAAGACCAAGCCAGGCAAAACATTTTATATTCAGCTTTTACCGAACGGCCCAAGCATCTGGACCCGGCGCGCTCCTACAGCGAGGACGAGGCAAGATATGTCGCCCAAATTTACGAACCCTTGTTGCAATACCATTACCTGAAAAAGCCGTTCACGCTGGAACCCTTGACGGCTGAAGAAATGCCCCAAGTGGTCTATTTGGACCATGATCTAAAACCACTGCCGGAAAATGCGCCGGAGCAGGCGATTGCGTTTAGCGACTATGACATCCGGCTAAAACCCGGCATCCGCTACCAACCCCACCCGGCTTTCGCGAAAACCCCCAACGGCCAGTTCCGTTACCATGCGCTGTCGGCAGAGGCATTGCAGGGCATTAAAACCATTGCCGATTTTCCAGAAACTGGCACCCGCGAACTCACCGCCGAGGATTATCTGTACGGCATTAAGCGTTTGGTCCATCCGCAATTGCACTCGCCCATTGCTGATCTGATGCAAGAGCATATTGTCGGATTGAAGGCGCTGTCAGCTTTGGCGGAAAAAGACTTTAAAGCCAGCGGCGACAAGTCGGCATTCTTCGACTTGCGCGGCTACGCGCTGGAAGGCGTGACGGTGATCGACCCGCACCATTTTAAAATTCGGCTGAACGGCAAATATCCGCAGTTCCGCTATTGGCTGGCAATGACTTTTTTCTCGCCCATGCCGTGGGAAGCCGACCAGTTCTACAAGCAAAAGGGTTTGCTTGCGAAAAATATTTCACTGGATTGGTACCCGGTCGGCACCGGGGCGTACCAAATCATAGAGAACAACCCCAACCGCCGCATCGTGATGGCAAAAAACCCCAACTATCACGACGAATTTTACCCCAGCGTAGGCACACCCGAGGATATCAAGCAGGGTTTGCTCAAAGACGCCGGGAAAAAGCTGCCTTTCATCGACTTGGTGGTGTGCATTCTGGAGAAGGAAACCATTCCCTATTGGAACAAATTCCTGCAAGGCTATTTCGATGCCTCCGGGCTTGCTTCCGACAATTTCGACCAGGCGATTAGCTTTGCAGGCCAAGGCGGACCGGAATTGACTCAAGAGATGAAAGAGAAAAAAATCCGCTTGGAAACGGATGTGGAAGCCTCGATTTTCTATATGGGCTTCAACATGCTTGATCCCGTTGTAGGCGGCTTGGGCGAGGCGCAAAGCAAACTGCGCCGGGCCATCGCCATCGCGGTGGATTACGACGAGTTTATCGCCATTTTCGCCAATGGCCGCGGCATCGTCGCCCAAGGGGCATTGCCGCCGGGGATATTTGGCTACCAAGAAGGCGAGGCTGGCATCAACCCCTATGTGTTCGACTGGAAAAACGGCACACCCCAGCGCAAACCCGTGGATGAAGCAAAGAAACTGCTGGCCGAAGCGGGCTACCCCGATGGGGTCGATGCCAAAACCGGCAAGCCTTTGGTATTGTATTACGATGTGACCGCCGCCGGGGCGGACAGCAAGTCCTCGCTGAACTGGTATCGCAAGCAATTTGCCAAACTGGGCATACAACTAGTGCTGCGCACCACCGATTACAACCAATTCCAGCAAAAAATGGCGGCGGGCAATGTGCAGTTGTTTACTTGGGGCTGGAACGCCGACTACCCTGACCCGGAAAACTTCCTCTTCCTGCTGCACGGGCCTAATGCGAAGTTTGGCTCAGGCGGTGAAAACGCGTCCAATTATAAGAATGCCGAGTTTGACAAACTGTTTGAACAGATGCGGGACATGGACGACGGACCGGCTCGCATGGCGATCATCCAACAAATGCAGGGCATCGTGCGCCATGACTCCCCCTTGCTGTTCGGCTATTATCCTATGAAGTTCGCCTTGTATCATGACTGGTACACCAACTTGGCCTCTAATTTAATGGCAAGAAACCATACTAAATACCAGCGCATCAACGCCGCACAGCGGGCGGAGTTGCGGGCGCAATGGAACAAGCCGGTCTATTGGCCTTTGTGGCTGGGTTTGTTGCTGTTGTTCATCGTGGTATTGCCAGCGTGGATGAGTTACCGGAAAAGGCAACGGGGGACGGCGCTGTGAAAAGCAACATACTAGAGTTTTTGATACCTAAGCGACCGCTTTCTCTGCAAGCAAAACCAAGGAGCAAACAGGATTGGAAAAACTTTGTTTGTGAAATGGCCTCGCAAAATTGGGTAGACTCTTCACCTATCAGAGAAACCGATCTTTGCTTAACTATTGTGTATCTCTGCGATGATTCACCACCGGATACTGATAACATAATTAAGCCTATTCAAGATGCCTTGATAGGTTTTGTTTATGAGGATGACAGCTTGATTGCCGATGTGGACAGCCATAGACGTTTTCTCAGTGACCCTATTGATTTAAGCAGCTTACCTAGACTATTGGTCGAGGGTGTATTAACTGGCAAAGAATGCGTCTATGTCAAAGTTAGTCAATCGAAACCTTTGGAACATTACTTATGATAGAAACTACTCATCAGTCGCACCAAGCCAAAATAAATGAACTCGCTGAACAGTATGTTCGTGAAGGTTATACTGTCACACGGGAACCGTCTGGAATCGACCTTCCATTTGACTTGGATGGTTATCGACCAGATTTAATCGCCACAAAAGATAATTCAGGGTTAATTGTCGAGGTCAAAGGCAAACTGGCCCGACTTCCAGTGGAAAGGTTTCGCGCAATTGCCGAAGAAGTCAGCCGACATCCAGGCTGGCGATTCTTGTTAGTGACCTTGGATGATGTGGAAAGCCAAAATCCACCAGGAACCACAGAAAATCTGCCTAATTGGACACAATTAAAACAAAATACCAAACTTGTAGCAGACTTGCTCCAAGTAGGAAAGAAGGAACCTGCTTTATTATATCTATGGAGTATTTTTGAGGCTATGCTAAGGAAACACGCTACAGAAATATCCATACCAATTGAGCGTTTTCCAGTTATGCGATTAATTAACCATATGTACTCATTGGGTGAATTAGCTCTATCTCAATACGATCTTACGATTGAAATATTGGAAACCCGAAATAAACTAGCACACGGTTTCCTAGCTAAAATTGATGATAATTTGATTGGTAGGTTTAAAAGCTTAGTCGATATTTTGATCACTGAATGGGAACATCATGATTAGAAACATCCACAAATACAGCGTTTTCAATATCAAATGGTTACTTTATAAGGCGTATGGTTACCATGAAAGTACGGTACCCAAGTAGGATATACGCCGTGCGTACCATTGTAAGCCCATGAAGGTACGCACAGCGTACCCTACTTGGTATGGCTTTCATCGTCGGGGGTGCAAACAAATTTGCATGGACGTTGGGTTGCTTTCATTCAAAGCGGTATTCCTTCGCTATCACAATCACCCCATTTTTGGATAGGGTGAAACGTTCCCTATCTCTGGCCTCGTCAAAGCCTATGTGTTCACCGGGGGGTATTTTGACGCCTTTGTCTACGATGCAATGGCGCAGCCTCGCACCGCTGCCGACGACGACATGGTCGAACAGCAGGGAGTCTTCGACGATAGCACCTTCCTCCACGCGTACCCGTGAGGAGAGGACCGAATGGCGCACGATGCCGCCGAGAATGACCGTGCCGCTGCCTAAGATGGAGTTGATCAACTGCCCATCCATGCCGCTTTCGCTGGGAACCATACGCGCTGGCGGGCTTTGGCTGTGATAGGTGCGAATGGCCCAATCAGCTTGGTACAGGTCCAGCGGGGGCACCGGCTTTAACAAGTCCATGTTGGCATCGTAATAGGAGTCTATAGTGCCCACATCCCGCCAGTAGCGGTCAGGCGTGACCCGTCCCTTAGCGCCGCCAAAGCGGTAGGCGAAAACTTTGTGCGTATTGATCATGCGCGGAATCAAATCCTTGCCGAAGTCATGGCTGGAATCCGCACGCTCGTGGTCGGCCTGCAACTCACTGATGAGCGCATTCATGGAGAAGATATAAATACCCATGGACACCAGTGCCTTGTCCGGGGTGTCTGGTATCGGGAAAGGGTCGCTGGGCTTCTCTTGAAATTCCACAATTCGCTTGCGGTCATCAATTGACATCACGCCGAACGCATGAGCCTCATGCAGCGGGACTACCATGCAAGCGACCGTCAGGTCCGCTTGTTTTTCATGGTGGGCTTTGATTAGCGCCGCATAGTCCATTCGATAAATATGGTCAGCGGCCAGGATCAACACTTTTTTGGCCTGGCTGCGCTCCAGCAGGAACAGGTTTTGATAAATGGCATCGGCAGTGCCGCTGTACCAGGTTGCGCCGTCGCGCATCTGCGGGGGAACCATGGTGATGTATTCGCCGCGCTCGGGGTTGAAGATGGACCAACCGTCGCGCAGGTGTTTTTGCAGTGAATGGTACTTGTACTGCGTCAGCACCAAAACGCGGTGGACTCCCGAGTGCAGGCAGTTGGACAGGGTGAAATCAATAATCCGGTATTTGCCCCCGAAGGGCACGGCTGGTTTTGCCCGGTCGGCGGTTAGCGGCTGCAATCTCTGCCCGCTACCGCCGGCGAGGAGAACCGTCAAAGTGTCGTCTGGCATGGTATCTCCTGTTTTTTATCAAGCTGGTTGCCTTGCGCTGGCTCAAGGTGTTTCACATTCTAACCGAACAATTCCCGCAGTTTTTCCCCAGGCGCATCCGCTTTCATAAACGCTTCGCCTACGAGAAAGGCATGGACTCCGTGTTCGCGCATCAATGCCACGTCGGTGCGGGTGAGAATGCCGCTTTCCGTGACGACGATACGGTCGTCGGGTATCGACCATAATAAGCCCAAAGTGGTTTCCAGCGATACATCAAAGCTGCGCAAATTGCGGTTGTTGATGCCCACCAATGTCAGGTTTAGCTTCAGGGCGCGGTGTAGCTCGTCCGCATCATGCACTTCCACCAGCACGTCCAGGCCCAGTTCGCTGGCAAGTTGCGCCAGATCAGCCAGCGTCGCATCGTCCAGCGCGGCGGCGATCAATAGGATGCAGTCCGCGCCTATCGCCCGCGCTTCGACGACTTGGTAAGGGTCGAGCAAAAAGTCTTTGCGGATGACCGGCAATTCGCAGGCGCTGCGGGCCTGTTGCAGATAGGCTTCGCTGCCTTGGAAGAAATCGCTGTCGGTCAGCACCGACAGGCAGGCCGCACCGCCTTGGGCGTAGCTCTGCGCAATCTCCGCCGGATGGAAATCTTCGCGAAGTACGCCCCGGCTGGGCGAAGCCTTTTTTATTTCGGCGATCACCGCCGCTTGACCCAAGGCTATCTTGGCTTGCATGGCTTTGACGAAGCCACGCGGCGGGTCGGCCTGTTCCGCTTGCCTATGCAATTCGGCGATAGTGGTTTTGCGTTGCCGCTCGGCGATTTCTTCGCGTTTGCGGGCGAGGATTTTTTTCAGGATATCAGGGGGATTGGTCATTGGATTCGGCACAAAGGTTTAAATTAAGCGTACTCTTTTAGTTTTCCATAGACTCTATTACATCGCAAGGAGTCCCGGTTTGTATTTACAATACCTTCGCCAAGCTGGGGCTTGGCGCTCCCAATGGGAACGCCAAGCACCAGCTTGGCCTTTATATCGGCGGTTCTGTGCCAAAATTGGAGGTCTCTCACGACATTGGCGAGGGTATTGTATTTATGTAC
>CAIZPP010000224.1 GCA_903934875.1 uncultured Methylococcaceae bacterium | reverse complement strand
CGATTATGCGGCGGCAGCATCTGGGCAATGATCTTGGCTTTGAATTCTTCTGGATAGGTCGTCATCGTTTTCCTCATTTCGTCCCCTATAGGCTAACAAAGTCTCCTTGAAGGAGGCGACATCTATCCTGACACAGGGGGCGACTCACAAAGACTATTCCCAAATCATCGACACTCAAGCAGTTGAAAGCCGCGATGTTCGGGCCGAGGTTCCAAGCCGCAAAAGTAAAAAGTTCGACGTGCTGCAACGCGCATACCTGCCAGCATGGTTTGAAGCCGTGCAAGGGCTTGGTAATCCAGTCATGAGCGCATATCTTCAAGGCTTGCTCTTGACCGGCTGTAGGCGTGAAGAACTGGCAGAACTGAAATGGCAGGACGTTGATTTTCGATGGGGCAGTATCTGGGTAAAGGATAAGGTTGCCGAGGAAGGCCGGAAGATTCCATTAACCCCTTATCTGTCTCACTTGCTGGCGAACCTGCCAAGGCGTAACCAATGGGTGTTTTCCAGCCCGACCGCCGAAGATGGCAAGATTGCAGAACCGCGCATTCCGCACAACCGGGCGTTGTCCGTGGCGGGGCTTGACCATGTGACCCTCCACGGTCTACGCCGGACCTTTGCCAGCCTTGCGGAGTGGGTGGAAATGCCCACGGGGATTGTTGCCCAAATCATGGGACACGCGCCTAACGCGACCGCCGAGCGGCATTACATCAACCGACCGCTTGAATTGCTGGCGTTATGGCATGGCAAGTATGAGGCTTGGATTCTTGAGCAAGCCGGAATCCAGTTTGAACCCGAACAGGCAAGGCCGAGCTTGCGCGTTGTCAATTCACGATAAAGTTGTATAGCAATGCTTTACAATCCTGAAAGTGTCGCTATACTTTTACCATGATTAAGTCATTTAGGCACAAAGGGCTGAAAGCCTTTTTCAAAACGGGCGACAAGTCCGGCATACAGGCGCAACATGAAACCCGCTTGCGCTTGCAACTGGCAAAGCTGGACGCTGCACAAAGCCCGGAAGACATGGACTTGCCCAATTGGAGGTTACACCCGCTTAAAGGTAATTTGAAAGACCATTGGGCCGTATGGGTAGACCGCAACTGGCGCATGACCTTTACGTTTAAAGGGAGCGATGCCGAACTGGTTGATTATCAAGATTACCACTGAGAGAAACCAAACATGACGCACATGTATAACCCGCCGCACCCCGGCGAGGTCTTAAAGGATGGGGTGTTTACCGGAACGGATGTTTCCATTGTAGGCTTTGCTAAGCGAATCGGAGTAACCCGCGTGGCATTGTCCCGCGTGTTGAACGGCAAGGCCGCAATCAGCCCGGACATGGCTTTACGCTTGGCGGATGCCCTAGGCGGAAGTGCTGAAAGCTGGCTACACATGCAAGCCAATTATGACCTATGGCGCGAACGGCAAAAGCCGCGCCCACCGATAGAACGGTTACAGGTTCAAGCTTGACCGAATCCCGACCGGCGCGGGGCTATCGCCGGAAACAGAACGGGCCGGGAAGTGGTGATTCACTGACCGACCCTAACCACAAAACCACCTAACAAAGAGGTGAATATCATGGCTACAGAAAATCATACCAGCTATCAACTGGCTCATGCACTGATTGATTTGAAAAATAGAGGTGTTGTGCCTTTGGAAATGCAACATTCCATCCATTACAATGCTGTCGACATGCTGGATGTTATGCCCTTAAAGATTGCTGGATTGGCTTATACGCTTTGGATTGCAGCGACAAATGAAAGTGCAGGCATGTCTTTAGACGGTGTGGCAGAAACCGCGTTATGCATCAATACTCTTGCAGAATCCTTGCATGGATGGGTAGAACTTGAACATTCATTCAGGCCGAAAGAAGAAAAAGCCACCGCATAATTCATAAAACCCAATTAGCCGCGCCTACCTTTAGCGGGGGAATAGTCGGAGTCATTCACCGACCGGCGCGGCTCCTTTCTTGAATGCCTAGCCCGTGAATGGGGTTACATGTCCGAACTACTCAACAACGTTTTAAATGAACTTTTGCATGGTGAAGATTCTTGGCGTAATGCGGCTTTAGAGCTTGCGAATCTGGTTATTGAGCAAGAGGCCAAAATCCACTACTTGGAATTTGTTAAAAAGGGACTGACCAGCGAGATTGAAAGGCTAAATGTCGCCAGTGCAATCGCCGACCAAGCACTAGCCGGACAGATTCACGCAATCACCCAACAAAAGAAGGGCTTGTTATCAATCCAGAAACCGTTAAGGGATTATCTCATAATGGGACTCTCGGGCCAGTACCTTAATTTTTTCAAGGCAGAAATAACCAAGCTTTGCAAATACCCTAAAGCGCGTGGCAGGAAACCAAAAAACAACGACCGCCAATTTTATGAGGATGTAATGCGCTTTCGGACTACGGCAAAGAGTGATATAGAAGCCTTAAAAGATTATTGGCTATCGCTTCCAGAGAATCAAAAAAAGCGAGAATCGCGTTTTGATGAGGAAAAAGGCGCGTTAAAAACTAGGTTTAGCAGGGTTCGCATTCGTTACAAAATACCAAGCTAAAAAAAAATCTTTTATGTAACAAAATCCACTCCAATATATGCATCGTCAACGCGCCGGAATTGCAATAACGCAAAAGGCACAATTTTCCCATAGCCGGAAACAAGATAATGCAAAATACCCAAACATCCCGTTCCACATGTAACCATTTACCCCCCCACCATGCACCTCTGCCTAGCAGAGGCTAGACAAGGCGGCAGAATTGTTTACCATAAGCGCTAATCCTCCCGCCTTTTGCAAAAACAGACCGTGCATCTCAGCGACTTTGACCTTCGGCAACTT
>CAIZPP010000223.1 GCA_903934875.1 uncultured Methylococcaceae bacterium | reverse complement strand
CGTTTGCGATGCCGGCCAATTCAACGGAGTGTGAAGCATCGGCGATAATGTCGCAATAATCAACGCCGGTGGTATTGCCAGCATCCGTTGATGGTGCGCGATGCGCACCCTACGTTTGGTTCCTCTGGCACTAAGCGCCCAATATCGTCGTTACTCTCATCGTTCGCTCAGCCGTACCGCCCCCTCCACACTGAGCAGTATAACCTCAATCTCCTCGGTGATTTCTTCTTGGCGCAGCGTCCGCGATTTTCGCGCAAGTTCTTCATTTTTTTCCTCCAGCCGCTGGATCGCGCCTTCAAGGTGCTGGATGCGGCGCTGGTTTTCCGCCATCAGGGAGGTGTAGAAAATTTCGTGCAAGGCGGCAAACAGGTAGTGATGCACCAACTCGGCGAAGAATCGTTCCGGTTCAAGGTTCAGCAACGGAGGGTATTGAGTGCCGGGGGCCGAAATATTAACCACTTGCGGGGGGGGTGTTGTTGTCACCAGAGGGCTTGCCCTCTCCGCGCCCTCACCCGGTGGGAGTGGGTTTCCTATGTCAACAGTTTTGCCGTCCGTGGCGGTATTAGGGCCTAAATATTGGCCGAAGGGCGGCAGCAAGGGCTTCCGTACCACGCCCTCCACACCGCTACGGTGGTGCAACACGGTCAAGCCTGGGCAATCGCGGGAATCTTGCAAACGTCTGATGGCGGGAAGCAACTGGTTGAGGATTCCAGGCACGTCCTCGCCGACGCTGGAGCCGTCGAATTGGCCGGCCACGGCGGGATGCTTTTCCAGCCTAGCACCGAGTTTGCCGCCCACCGCGAGGATGGGTGAAGCATCGCCAGCCAGTGCTTGCAGCAATTCTTCGTTGAAATCCCCGCAGAATCCGCGTTCCGCGCCAATCACCAACAGCGCTTGCTGGCCGACGGGTAAGGGCAGCGCGAGTTGCGGGTGGAATTGCAGAAAATCTACCGCCACCGCCTCGATCAGCCGCACCGATTCGCCCTGGACATCAAGAAAGCGGGCGAGTTTGCGGGTTTCCATCAACGCCAGATTCTTCATCGAACGCATGATTTCGCCGATTTCGCCGAGCTTGCGCAGACGCTGCTCCAACTCGTGCCGGCGGCTCATGGAACCCTCTCCCCCGGCCCCTCTCCCTGCAAGGGAGAGGGGTTTATGGCACTGCAAAACCTTAACTGATTGGCAATGATCCTCACTCCGCTTGCTTTCCTAGCCATTCCAATACGGCGCGGCTCCATGCTTCCCTGCCGTCTTCCAAGACCAAGCCGGATTCAGTGACGCGCCGGTAGAGTGGCTCCAGCACGTCGGCTATTTTGTCCGGCTCATGCATGTCGAGGAGTCCGTCATTGAAGGCGACTAGCCAGGCCATTTGGCATTCGATGCGCAGCGGGGCCAACCGGTCCTGCTTGAGGATTTCTCGCAGTAGCCTGCCTCGGCGCAGGGGTTTTTCCATTGCGGCATCCAGTTTGGTGCCGAAACGGGTGAAAACTTCCAATTCCAGAAATTGCAGGTAATCCAGCTTCATCCTACCCGCCTCGGCTTTGATGGCGCGATGCTGGGCGCGTCCACCGATGCGGGAAACGGAGCGGGCGATGTCTATGGACGGGCGGAAGCCGCCGGCAAACAGACTGGCATCCAAATAAATCTGCCCGTCGGTGATGGAAATCAAGTTGGTGGGAATATAACTGGCAATGTCGCCCTGTTGGGTTTCGACTATGGGCAGGGCGGTCATGCTACCTCCACCATGGGCGGCGTTGAGGCAGGTGGAGCGTTCCAGCAGGCCGGCATGGATAGAAAAAATATCGCCGGGATAGGCTTCCCGCCCCGGCGGACGGCGCAGCAACAGGGACAACTCGCGGTAGGTGCGGGCATGGGTGGACAAATCGTCATAGACCACCAAAGTGTCGCGTCCGCGCTCCATCCAGTATTCGGCTATGGCGCACCCGGCGTATGGGGCGAGGTGCTTCAGTCCTGGCAGGGCACTGGCTTCGGCAACTACGACGCAGGTGTATTCTAAGCTGCCATGTTCGCGCAGAAGCTGGATCGTGTTGACCACGGTGGAACGCTTCTGGCCGATCAGCACATAAATGCAAAACACATTCAGGCCGCGTTGGTTGATGACGGCATCAATCCCTAAGGCGCTGCGGCCAAGTCCCTCGTCGCCGATGATGAGTTGTCGCTGCCCCTTGCCTATGGGAACCAAGGCATCGACGATTTTAATGCCCGTGTACAAGGGGCGATGGACGAAGTCGCGGGCGATGATGGCCGGCGATGCGCCCTCCAAGCGTTGCTGGCCGTTGTGGGCCGGTGGCGGCAGTCCGTCCAGCGGCAGTCCCAAAGGATCGACGATCCGCCCCAGCAATCCCTCGCCCACCGGGATGCTTAACGGCTGCCCTGCTTTACGGACGGTCGTGCCGGCAGTCAAGCGCTCAGTGTCGCGCAGCAAGATTGCGCCGAGCAGTCCTTGGTTAAGGTCGAAAACCAAAGCTTGGCTGCCGTCGTCCAGCACCAATACCTCGTCCATAGTGGCCGAAGGCAGGCCCGATATCCAAGCAATCCCGTCGCCTACGGAGACCACGGCACCTTGTTCGGAAACCCGTAGCCCTAGGCGGTAATGTTCCACCCAAGCGGCTTGCCGTTCCAGCAGGTCGGGCAGGTGTTGCGACTCAGTTGGGTTCATGGGCGGATGCGGCGAAGCTCTTCAACTCTTCCAGCAGATTGGCGTGAAACACCCAAGGCCCCAAGGTAATGCGTAGCCCCGCCAGCAGTTGTGCATCCTCGACGAAACGGCAGGTCACCGGCATTCCCAACAAACCGCCGAGCTTTTCAACCAGCCGCTGCTGGAATTGCGCATCCAGCGGGTAGGCCGTGGCGACCTCGGCTTCCTCGGGCGTTTCTTCGCAGGCTAGGCGGATGGCGTTGATGCGTGGCTCGGGCAGGAAATCCAGTTGCCGCAACGCCATAGCAAACAGGCGGACTTCCAAGTCTGGTCCGGCTAATTCAGCCAACAGGCGGGCGACGAACCGCGCACCGAGTTCAAGGCTGGACTCTTGGTATTTGCGCAGGGCATCAGAGCGCAGCTTTTCATCCAGCACATGGGATTTCTCCCGTCCCCGCCCCAATTCAAGCTCCAATGCCGCCAATTGGCGCCCACGTTCCTCGGCACACTCGCGGCGCAGCGTCTCGCGTGCGGAATCCTGCTCTTCGTTCCATTGGTTCAGACGGCTTGCGTATTGGCTTCGCAAAGCCTCCGCCTCGGTGCGGATAGCCTGGGCGTTGGCTAGGGTTTGTTCGATTCCGGCCCGGCGCTTGGCGATGGTGTCCAGCACTGGCCGATAGAGGAAGTGTTTAAGTATCCACAACAGGACTAGGAAGTTTATTATTTCAAGCAGGAAAGTAGACCAGTTAAGCTCCATGTGCAAGGCTCCTCCACTAGGGATTGCATGAGAATAGCAGAGTTGGCTAGTGAATTGGAAATTCTTGTTACTAGTTTTACGCTTGCGTATCAACCGCGCAGGATATACGATAATTTCCCTTCCCGCAATGTTGGCCCCAGGGCCGCACGGATGGTTTTTTTTGGGGAAAAAGTAGGATTGCAACGAAGTTCGGACTAAAATTCTAACTTCCAAGCAGGCAATGCGATCATTGTCCGCTATCAGTCTACTCATTCGCAGCGCTGATTTCAGCCTGCGCAAACATTTTAGAGAATTGCCATGATCAAATTAACGGCCGACCTTGACGCAAATTACCAACGCTTTATTGAAAATATTTTGGAATCAGGACAGGTTTGGGGTCTGCAATCCGACGAGGGTTGGGTGGTTGTCGATTCTACGGAGTTTGAAGATTCCGAAGTCATGCCGTTTTGGTCCGAAGAGGCTAACGCCAAGGCCCATTGCGTCGGTGAATGGGCCAATTTCAGGCCCGTGGCCATGGATTTGGATGAATTCGTCGAAGAGTGGCTGGCTGGGATGGCTGAGGACGGCATCCTAGTGGGGCCCAATTGGAACGATGATCTCGACGGCTTGGAAGTGGAGCCTGATGAACTCAGCCAACAGTTGACGGGCGAGCCTGACGAAGAACCCGTTACCCATCACTGAGTTCATCGGCTATTATGGCCATCGTTTACTCCACAGCACACGGGTGGATGTGCCCGGAGTGCGGAAAACCCAAGCTTGCCTGCGTTTGCGGCAAAAAAGCAGGGCCGGATGCCAAAGGGGTTGGAACCGTCAGAGTGGGCCGTGAAACCAAGGGCCGCAAAGGCGCGGGGGTCACCGTCATCTCTGGCATCCCTTTGGCTGGCGATGAATTGAAGCGGCTGGCGAAGGAACTCAAGTCCCGTTGTGGCGGCGGAGGAACCGTGAAGGACGGAATCATCGAAATCCAAGGCGACCATCGCGACTTGGTGGTGGAGGAACTTGCCAAGCTGGGCTTTAAGGCTAAACGCGCCGGTGGTTAATGCACTGATTCGGCGAATAAATTCGTCCCTGCCGTCTGCCAACTGCCGAATTTAGGGTTTAAATGGGAACCATGTCCAAACCGATGCTCTTGTTATTGGCTTGCCTGACGATTGGACTTGTCGATAATTGGGATATTATCAACGATTTTATTCACCCGCCGTCACTAGGCGCAGGGGGAACGGAGGATGTCGTGCTCTATGCCACCACATGGTGCGGTTATTGCGCCAAGACACGTCGATTTTTCGCGAAAATGCATATTGCCTACAAAGAGTTGGACGTGGAAAATTCGGAACAGGGGCGCATTGGATACCAACGATTGGGGGCGGGGGGTGTTCCCATCATCGTGGTCAACGGGTCTACCGTTATCCGTGGCTATGATCCCGCTGCCATCAACGCGGCTTTAGGGCGTGCACATTGACTTCATTGGTCCTGACTCACTGGAAGATTATCGCTTTAGCCGCCGCGCTTGTCTTGCTGGCGTTACTGCTCAAGCGAATGTTCTGGCGTGGCAAAAAGCCACCCCGGTATCCCTATCAAAGAAACGGCATGCTATTTACAGCGGACGACAGGGCGTTTTTCCAAACCTTGAAGGACGCAGTTGGCCAGGAATTCGAAATTTTCAGCAAAATTCGCGCTTGCGATATTATCGTCCCGAAAAAAGGCTTATCTAGCCGTACTGTTGAAAAAGCCTTCAGCCCCATTGACGACCGTCATTTCGACTTCATCCTTTGCGAAAAATACAGCCTAGCAGTAGCCTGTGTCGTACAATTGCATGTCTTACCCCATACTGTCCGGCAGCATGAGAAAGAGCCGTTAAGCGTTATCTGCGAGAATTTGGGGCTGCCCTTCGTGAGCTTTGCCATTAAGGCCGATTATTCTGTCGAAGAAGTTCGGGACAAGCTGCATCAGGCGATTACGAAGGAACCGTTCTTCCTAGTGGAAACGGATGGACGCAAAGAGCCGCGTATTTCCAACATTGACAACGTAAAACTTTAGCTATGAATGATCGTCTAACTGTGCGTGGGCTGTCCGCGCCAAACAATTAAGTTTTGAGGAGTAACATCATGGGTGTAAACATCTGGGAGCTTCTGGTCATCCTAGTCATTGTCGTTCTGCTGTTTGGCACGAAGAAACTGAAAACCATAGGTGGTGATTTAGGGGGGGCTATAAAAAGCTTCCGTGCCGCAATGAATG
>CAIZPP010000222.1 GCA_903934875.1 uncultured Methylococcaceae bacterium | reverse complement strand
GTGCGTAACGACAGCAAAGGCGACGGCAACCTGGCGGCGGGCTATGCCGGGCTGGCCGGGGCCACGGTGGCTTTGTACACCGACCCGAACGGCGACGGCAACCCGGCGGACGGCACGCTGCAAAACAGTGTGGTGACCGACACAACAGGAATGTACAGCTTTGCCAAACTGCTGCCGGGCAGCTATGTGGTGGTGGAGACCAATCCTGTCGCCACCCCCGCGTTCGTGTCTACCAATGACGCAGTCGGCAGCAATGACGACAAGATTCCCGTCGTGCTGGCATCTGGCAACTTGACGGTAAGCGGACGTGATTTTCTCGACAACCAGCCGCAACCGCCAGCCAGCACGACCGGCGGAACAGGAGGCAGCAGCACGGGCACGGGCACGGGCGGTTCTGGCGCATCCAGCAACCCTGGGAATTCCTACGGGCCAGTAACATCCATACCGCTGACCGATGGCGTGAACGCCCAGTGCGTGGGCGTGATCAACCTGCTCAAAGATGCCACCGCCCAGCAATTGGAGGGCTTGCGTGATGATAATGACGGTAAATTGGTGTTTGGCTTCAAACTCCACGAAGCCAAAGACGGGACTGAAAACGCCCAAAGTGAAGGTGTGTCCCTGAATAATAATCAGACGCTGATCCTAGGCTTTGGCGACGGTACACAGAAGAGTTACTCCATCATGGATGGCTCTTGCCAGACCGAAACCTACAGCTTGGTGACTGCGGAAGGGGATTCCAGCCGCAAAATTGCCTACACACTGATCGGCAGTGATGAAACCAATCGACAGGGTGCCCAAAATGCCATCCAAAACGGCACAGACAGTACCTTGAAGTGCAAGGTGCCGACTTCCTTGGGCAAGGTGACTAGCGCGACTTTGGCCGTCAACTTCTTGCGAACCGATGCGACGCATGGCGACCCGGAGGCGTACTACGATTGCACCGACAAGGGCGAGCAAGTGAGTTTGTTAAACGCCGCAGACACGAAGTTCGTCGATGATTACCAGGCGGGACGGACTAGGGCACCGGCCGTGGCCTTGGTCAACCCTGCGCCAACCCCGGACCCGATGGCGGTCGCCTCGTGGAATAGCTTCCCGTCGGGCAGCACGTTCTACATCGTCGCCTACGAAGACAAGTACCCGAACAAGGACGACTATGACTTCAATGACGCAGTGGTGGCCTATCAGGTCCAGTTCGGCCTGAATAGCAACAACCAGGTAGTAAAGATAGTGGGCAATGCTTACCTGATTGCCAGAGGTGCCGCCTACACCCACGATTGGCATCTGCGGATCGGCCTGCCGGGCACGGTAAAGACGACAGTCAATTGCACCACGTCGCTTCCCACCACCCCACAGACAGACCTTGCCTGCAATGCTAATGGCATGACGCCTACGGTCTATCCGATACAGTCCAGCGGGACGGCGGATGTGTTGGTGTTCGCGGATACCTTGAAGTTATTCCCCAACACGGTGTACACCGACTACAGGAAGACCTTTAGCAACACGTTGTTTGGGACCAGCTATCTGCAAGGGCCAAAGAGTGCGTTTAGCATCACCCTTGACCAACCGATAGACCCTGCCACGATTGCGGTAGCGCCTTTTGACCCGTATCTGTATGTGCGGAACACTAAGCAGACGATTCAGTTGCTGCAGGTCAACGCCGCGATACAGGATAGCAATGGCTATCCATTTGCCATGATGCTGCCGAACGGATGGAGATGGCCTTACGAAGTGACCAGTATCGTGACGTCTTACCCCCAATTCACCAGCTTTATCGCCTCCCAGGGTACTAGCTCGGTCAATTGGTACAACGCGCCGAAGACGAACCTAGTCTACCCGTTGCCGACGGGGTGGGCTTGGTAGCACGGGATAGGGCCGGGATTGAAAACCCCGGCCCTCCAGCCAAAAAGTTAAAAAATATATGGTTATATAAAGGTTTTCCCATGCTTCACATACCCTTGATCATAAATGACGGCTAGCGAACTGGCTGGCGTTGCACCACCCTGTAAGCCAGCCGGACTACAGTCGGCGTTAGGGCCAAGGTTTGCGGGGTGAGCTTGCCGTTACCGTCCACCAAAGCATAGTCGGGCAGGGGTTCGGCGCTGGCGAGGGCGACAAGACGGTCTTGGCCGGGGGGGCCGTCGATGTACAGACCACCCAAGCTGTGGACCTTGCCCGCGTCCGCCGGTTTGTCCTCCATTCCCGGTTCAGGAAATAAGGTTTCGACTTGACCTGATGAGTTGACCACCAGCAAGCGTAGATAAAACGGTTTGGCCAGTGCGTATTGAATCTTCAGTTGCTCGCCGATGCGGTACTGTTGGTTGGCCACGCCCAAGGCTAGCAAGCCGTCGGCACTGCTGGCGAGGTTTGCATCGGCAATGACCGGCAACGGCGGCGGCGAGAGGGCAAACTTGACCGGGCCACGCCAAAGCAGCGGGCCACCTGTCCACAAGCGGCATTCGCGGATTTGCCGGTCTTCATCGGCTGGGCCGCAGACACCGGTCCAATCCGCATAGCCGTGGGGCATAGCCCATGCTATGGCCAAGGCCGATAGCACTACGGCGGTGGTTCCCATCCAAGCAGGGACGGGTTTGGGATCCGCCCCTACTGCGCCGTTTTTTGAACGCCCCCATCCCGTTCCCCCTCCGTGGGGGGAAGGGGTTGCTACAACGGCGTTAGCCTCCCTTCCCGCCGTCCCTTTGCCATTGTCCAAGGCGATGGGGGTCAATGGTGCGGCGGTATAAGGCATGATGTCTTGCAAGCCATCCACGCTGAACCAGCGGTAATCTTCGCTATCCGTCAGCGCTGCCAGCAAGCTGTCGATCTCGGCAATCAGGCTGGCATGGGGTAGCTCCCCGCCACTATCCTCTCTGTTGTCGTAGGCTTTCAAGCGCTCCACCAACCGGCCAGCCCCTGCAAAGGCGGCATGGCCGTTGCTTCCTTGTGGTTGCAATAGCCCCGAGCCTAGGATTTTCCCGGCCAGATAGCCCAAACTGTACAAATCGATGCGCCAGTCCAACTGCTGCGCTTGCAAGCCGTCCGATGAACCGACCGTGCGATCATGCGTAAGCGCCACTTTTAACAAATTGGACTGGTAGGGCGCTTCCGGCTCAACCGGCAGGCGATGCCGCAACGGGCGCTCCTGGCTGATGGAAAACGCAAAATCAATCAAGCGCAGCCGCTTGAAATCAATGCGCACGGGAACCCCAGCCTGCAAGGGATAAGGGGTGTAGGGCAGGCAAATATTGTCCTCTTTGATGTCACAATGGATGATGCCGTGCCGGTGTATCTCCTGCAACGCCAAAAGACAGGCACGCAGCAGTTCCAAGAACATCCCGGCGTGGCGGAAAGGATGTTTGAGGGTGTCCTCGCTGGCATAGCGGGGCCGCACCCGCAGCCAGTCTTCCAAGGTGATGCCTGCATCGCGCGTCGTCACCGACTCGACCACGGGCGCGTCGTTACCCCCACGGGAAACTTGCGCAAACTCGACGACATGGCTGAGTTTTTTCAAGCCAAACTCCAGCAAGAACTCGTTTTCCCGCTCGCTCCAATACGCTGCGTGGCCTAAGTGTCGCGCATTGAAAACCTTGCGGTATTCGCAAGGCCGGCCGGCTTTCGGCGCGTGGCGGGTCACTTTGACATGCTTCTCGTCGCGGATCACCGCATCGCTCAAGTCAAACGGATTGCGCATGGTCTAGTTTTCCTGCTCTTATGGGCGGTAAGTCAACACCTTGACACTACGGTTGCGCTCGCTTTCCGGGTTGTCAGGGTCAATCAGCTCGTCTGAGCCTTTGCCCTCAGGCTTGATCAGCCCCGGATCGATTTGATATTCGTCCACCAAGTACGATTTGGCCGACTCGGCACGGCGTTGCGATAACACACGATTTTTATCCCGTTTCCCGGTGCTGTCGGCATGGCCTTCGATGATGAAGTTCTGCCCCGGCAACTCCTGCATCGCCCCGCCGATCAGCCCCAGCAATTGCTTGGCCTCCTCATTCAGATGGGTGGAGTTCCTCGAAAACGGGATGTTGATCAGAAAAAATGGACTTTGCCTGCGAATGCTGCGAGTCAGTGCCACCTCATCCGGCAGCTTGAGTATCCTCACCAACTCTTCTTTGGTGGGTGGACGGTTGGCATCAAAATAGTCTTCAGCCCATGCGTTGCAGTGAGCAGCAAGACCAAATAAAATGGCAAAAATGGCTGTTGGTGGGATTGGCGAAAATTTAAAAACAGGCATTGTGTTGTCTCCGTGCGTTAAGTTTGATGGTTGCCACCCTTACGGGCTTACAGCGTTTTCAACATCAAAGAGTTACTTAATAGTAGGTATGTAAGCGAAGGTTATTCGGTCAACCTGAAGCGTTGACTAAATATCCTTATATTAGGTATATTTTAAAGATAAAAAAGCTGTACATAAAAAAGATTTTACACCGTTCCCACGCTCCGTGCTCATCGTTATACACTAGTCCAGTCAAGCCGAGAAAAGCCGTCATTTTGGCAGGGATGCCGAAATCCAGGCCATGGACGGTATCCAGTCGGTTGCACGAGTGCTTGATTCAGATCACTTGCCAACCTGTATCCCTGTCTTTTGATACGGGGCACTTATCGCGGCTTCGAGATTGCCATCCTTGGACGCTGGATTCCGGCATCCATGACCGGAATGACGGCGTTCTGGATTTTGCTGAAACATCTTCCTAATCTGGACGGCCTAGATGCTAATATATCGCAAGGAGTCCCGGTTTGTATTTATATGCAGCACGTTTATCTTAACAATGGGTAATAATAAAAGGACGCTCAATTAAGCCATCTTGTGTGTATGTGCCTTGCAAAATGATATGACCTAAAAGTAACTCTCTGATATTAAAAATGCTGTATTGTAATTTTTATGGAAAAATTCTTTAAATATCATGAGCTAGCCGAATGCCTATAATGTGACTTAATCTATTGATAGGGTACTTGCTACGATTCCCTGAACGTACCTCCACCCTTTCGTTTAACCAACTCCCACCGCGAATTACCCGATCTTTTCTGGCTTCCCTATCAGCGCAGTTTATCTCGCTGATATTATCGTAATGTTCTGTATAAACGGAACAGGTCCACTCCCAGACATTGCCAGACAAATCACATAGCCCCAGTTCATTAGCTTGTTTTTTTCCCTTATTGTACGGTTTTTCATCAGCATTATCCGCATACCAAGCCACTGCATCAGGATCATTTCCACCGCAATATTCTTGGATTTTTCCACCACTCCTACACGCATACTCCCATTCTGCTTCAGTAGGTAGCCTAAAATGCTTACCCGTTTGCTGGTTCAATGCCTTAATAAATCGTTCTACACTAACAAAGCTTATATTCTCTACGGGGCAATCCTCTCCACATTTATTGAAATATGAAGGATTGTCTCCCATAACTAATCGCCATTGC
Source organism: uncultured Methylococcaceae bacterium (assembly GCA_903934875.1). GTDB lineage: Bacteria > Pseudomonadota > Gammaproteobacteria > Methylococcales > Methylococcaceae > Methylumidiphilus. Next base: position 3,390 of record CAIZPP010000222.1, on the reverse strand, counting down.
TCTTGACTGACTTCATATTTGCCTATAAGGAAAGGGTTTACTTTAACTCTATGATAAGGTATTTCATCAGGATGTTTATCTGGCATTTCCGTGTTATCATAACCCATCATAAACTCTCCGCCTAGCAACTCAATCATTTCTATTTCGGGTAACGATGTAGCTGGCTGCTGAGGCCGACTGTCAGATTTGTAAAAAAATAAAACTGTCAGTAGGGCCATTACCAACACTGCTCCCCAAGTACTATACGAATTTTGATGATCGACATCTGCAACTTTCACTGTTTTAGGTTCTTCCAACCTTAGCCCTGTGATACCCCACACTAAACGTTGAATGTTCTCCTCATACAGGCCAGTGCGGAAATCCACCCAAGTAAATGCCCGCAATAGCAAAGGTAGGATAGGCTGTTTGGAGCAACCCATTAATAAAACTGGAATGACAGGTAGACCACGCTTAACGAATTCTTCGAGACATGCACGCATTTCCCTTGTTTCCCACGGCCCCAAACCATCTGACCCAACAAGCACTGCCGCAGCATGAGTTGTTTCAATAATTTGTTCCAATGCCTCTTGGAAAGGATGCCCCGGTCGTAATTCCCATAGATCAAGCCACACTTTTAACCCATGCGATTCAAGATGCTTGGCCAGTTCAAGTACAGCAGATTTATCTATACTGTTATGGCTTATGAATACATCGTATTGGGAATATCTGAACATCAACAACCTACTCTCGTGTAAAAAACGCATACCGCCCAATCTGGCAATCCTTGCCCAGTGAAGATAGTAAGGCTTCCGGTTCGGGCGGGGCTTTGCCATTATAGGTTTGCAGCAACGTTTCGACACTATTTTGCCGCGTCGCGCAGAACACCGCCACCACATCGTCCTCACCGGAGGGCGGTGCGACATCCAACGGCAGGGCATAAGGGGTTTGCGCCAAGGCCGGACGGTCGCCTTGCTCTTGCAAGGGATACAGAAACTGCAATTCCCCGCTACCGGCCAGGTCGAACAACAGCAAGTGGCGGCTGGTGGAATTGGGGTCGAAGCTAAAATCCAGCCTATCGCCTTGCTTATGCACCTTGTCGCCCTGCTTAAGGCTGATTTTGACCGGCTTGGCTGCGGTGTTGTAGGCGCGGTCCAGCGCCGCCAGCAGGCGGTATTTGGCAATCAAGGCGTTCCAGACCGAGGTAGTGGCAGCATCCACCAAGGCCAGCTTGTCGCCTCGCGGACTGAACACCGTTGCCTTGCCATCGGAAATCTCAAAGCGCAGCCGGTAATCCTGCCCGTCCAATCGGGCATGGCGCAGGCCCGCAGGCGCAGGCCCGCCGACGACTTTGATGCCTAAGCTGTCGCTGGATGCAGGCGGCGGGAGGGGGGCGGCGGCGACGGGGAAGGCATCTTGCTCATTGCCACGCGGCAACATGCCGGGATATTGTTGGTTGTCGGTCAAAGTGCGCACTTGCTCGCGCACATAGTCTTCAAGTTCGAGCGAAGTGACGACTTTATTCTTGTCGCTATCGGCCTCGCCATTGAAAGCCTTTGCAAACGCCCAACTGAGCGCACCGTGGGGAGTGCCTTCGACCCGGATTTCGGGGATGGAATTGGCCTCGTTTTCAGTGGCGGACAGATAGGTGACATGGCTAAGGATTTGGCTGTCGTCGCTGTTGGGGGCCGTGTAGTCATGCAGCGATGGGGTGGGCTTAAAGCCGCCCAAAGGCCCGCCGCCGCGCCGGGGCAAGTCCGCTGCTGAGGCCGCCGCCCGCGTCAAGCCGCCGGCGTGGCAGGCATCGGCGACAAACAAAATATGAAAAGCGCGGGCTTGTTCAAACATGGCATACAACTCGTCGTCGGAAAGCCTGCCCCGCTGCGGGTTGGCCGGATCGAAGTCGTAGAACAACAAAGTTTCATCCAACTGGTCCCGTTCATCTCTAGGCTCCGCAAATTCCTTTTCTTGCGAACCGTGACCGGCAAAGGTGAAGAGGATTTGGTCACCCGGCGTGGCGCTGTCCAAAACGCTTTGCCAAGCCGACTTGAAATTGGCGAGTGTGGCTTTGCCATCCAGCAACACCCTGCTGTCGGGCAAGTCCACCCCTTTGCCGCGCAGGGTCAAAGCCAACAGCTTGGCATCATTCACCGCGCCTTGCAACGTGGGAAAGCCAGCCTGCGCGGCTTTTTGGTAATGGTCGATGCCGACCACCAAGCCGAAGGTTTTGGCACGCACTGGCGTTGCGCCCAACAGCCCGCTCAGGACCAGCAAGCACAGCAGCCGTTTAATAGTGGGTTTGTCTTGTCTGTTCATCATTGAAAATCCAACTCGACCCGCCGCCAGCGGCTGAATTCTTCCTGCTCGGACAGATGGTCAAACGCCGTATCAGGCGGTTGCGACTCGCCTTTGCCGCAAGGCTTAATGGTGACGTTGACACCTTTTCGCACAAGATAGTCCGCCACAGTCTTGGCACGGTCTTCGGATAATTGTTGATTATGTTCAACGCTGCCGCGCGGGTCGGCGTGGCCGGTGAGGGTGACGGCCTGGAATTGTGGCTGCCCGAGAATGAACTGCGCCAGCACATCGGCGGAATGTTTGCCGTCCGCCGTCAGGCTGGCCTTATCCGTGTCAAAATGCACCGGATAGGGGACTGCCCCGACCTTAATGCCCCGGACGGCGGCCAATAAAACCCCACGTGGGCTGCCGTCGCGTTGGATGGTGGCATCGGCCTTACCATAAAGCAATTGGGCATCGGTCGCCAAGGCGAGGATGCGCGTTTGGTGCTGTTTCAGGTCGGGGATGTCTTTCAATTTGGGGTTGTTGGGGTCGGTCAACAACTCCAAGGCATGGCCGTAATGGCTGGATACCTCCTGCCAGTCTATTTTGCCATCCTTGCCGGGGCATTGGCTGGCGATATAGCCCCGGACGCTGGACACCGTCCACGCATCAAGCCTGGCTTTTTTCAACAGGTTCTCCGCTTGCGCGCACTGTTTTTTCTCGGCCAAGTCATTGGCGAGTGTGGCCAGAGAGTCAGTGAAAAACGACTCGTCATCGCGCAGCGAGGACAGCGGACATACGCGCTGGATGTTTTTCAATTGGGCTTCCGCGCCGTCCAGCCTGCCCCCGTTCATGGCTTGGTGGAATGCCTGCTCCAGACTGGCACAGTTTTCCACAGCGCCAGCCAAGTTGGCTAGGCACAAGCCGCCTAGTAATAAAACCAATCGTATCTGCATGGTGTCCTCCTGTAACTGGTTGTGAATATATATCTTACACTGATGTTACGCATGGAGTGGCAAAGCTCGCTTTGCCTGTCAAGGCGGGCCTTGACAGTCCAAAACGAATCGCCGTAAGCCGGCAATCCTTTGCCGATAACAGCGCAGGGGCCTGTGCGTAACGTCAATTATTTATTGC
>CAIZPP010000221.1 GCA_903934875.1 uncultured Methylococcaceae bacterium | reverse complement strand
TGATGTTACGCAGTCATCGCTAGAGGATGGCAACTTGTGGAGTGCGGCGACTCGTCGCCGCTGGACGCAAAAGGCGGCGACGAGTCGCCGCACTCCACAACATCCGGGCTACAGCCTACACGGTTGCGTAACATCAGTTGATAATTGGAAAGCGCAATCCCAATCAGAACGGCTTGCCCTGGCTAAACGCTTTAATCTTGATCAAGTACCAAGCGGGTGTAAGCAATCGTTTCGGTAGATTTCTAAGGCGGTGCAATGGTGTCAACAACCGGTGCCAGGCAGGTTTGGTCAAGACTCTTTCCACCACATGGAATCTGCATTCAAACCCAGCTTCCCGCTTTATTTCAGACGGAAAGGCTTGCCCGAACCATCGTTCCCCGGCTGCCAGATAGAAGGCCAAGGCACGGTGATGTCCGGGGTCTAACCGCGCCAACAGCCCCGGCCAATCCAAGCCAGCATAATAAGTCCGCAGTTGCACGAATTCCAGCAACTGGCGTAAGCTGACAATAAATTTAGCATGGTTCTTGTCTTGAATTTGGGTGTGCAGGAAATTATGCAAGATGCGAGTGCACGGGTCCGGGCACCGCACCCGGACATCGGCATCCGACAAATGAAGGGTGGCAACTTCCATCCCCTCGACCAGACGGTCAGCAATAACGCGGTCATCTAGCAAGCGGCTATGCAATTCGACGCTCACCGGGAGTTCGCTATGGAGCAAGGGAGGCAGGTGGTGTGCCCACGGAGTCTCCATGCTATGTTCAGGGTCTAAGCCGTAACCTTCCTGTTGTAAGAGTGCAAACACCTCTTTGGCGCGGTCTGCAGGTACGAGTAGATCAAGGTCGCCGGTCACCCTATCCTCGGCACCGGGGTATTGCCCCGGCAAAAGCGCATTCGCGCCTTTCAGTAGCAGTGGCTCGATGCCGAAGCGGTTAAGATATCCGGCAACTGCGATCAGTTCCCCATACATTATCCGGTTGCGCTCCCTATTTAGTGTTTGCATCCCGTCCAAGTAGTCCCGCACCTCGACGGGTAATTGATCGGCAAACCCTTTCCGGTGCAAGGCGGCTGCCAGCGCGGGGGTGACTAGGTGCTCACCTGCGAACCAGCACATCTTTTGCCAGTCGATGTCCCGATTGATGATGGCAGTGCTGACCGCAGAATCGAGGGTATCGCCCACGGCGAGGCAGGCAGTCACAAAATGAAGGGGGTTTGAGGTATTCAATCTTGGAAACGCTGTACAACGCGCACCAGTTCCAGCCCGCTCGCCAAATCTGGATAGGTCAAGGCATAGGCAGGTGTGGAGCTAACCCAACGGGCAATGGCTTCGAGCTTCTCTTGGTTAAGATCGCGTATCACCGCCTCGGCCTCGACCACGCCTTGCAGAACCTCCTCCGGCGTGAGTGCGGTAAGCTCCGCCATGCTGCACGGCTGGTAGCGGGGAAACAGCAGCAATCCCGGTCGCAGCAGACCGTCTACCCGCTGCCCGCAAGGCGGAACATAGCGCACCGGCGCGCCGTAACGCCACACGATGGCAGACTCATCCAGATCGGACCGGCATGAAGACAGCACCGGCCAGCTTCCGGCTTTCAGGCATAGCGGCATCCCCAAGCCAACCAGTTCCCCACCCTGCGTCACCGGAACGACATCGTCACTCAGCAGGCCGTAACCGGCGGCGTTCAGCGCGGCTGCCAAGGTGGTCTTGCCTGACCCGCCGGGGGCAATCAACAGCAGGCCACGTTCGTCGTCCAGTGCCAGCCCCGCGCCATGAATGACCATCAATCGCTTGCTTTGATCACAGCCTATGTCGACGAGAGTACGCACCGTCATAACCAGCGCATCATCCGCACCTTGGCCTTCGGCTTCCACTGCGTCATCCAGCCACAGCGTCCAATCCGCAACACTACCCGCCAGATGCAGACAGTGAACGATCCGCCCCGCATCCTCTGTCCGCAACGATTGCAGCAACGGGGCTGCACACTGGACAAGCACCGCGTCGTCAATTGCCAAGTCTAATCTCATCCCGGCCACGGTAAGTGTAAAATAGGTAGGCTGTGGGTCTGGATGAGTTGGACATGCCGGCGATTGATGCACATCCCCCCTGCCCAATAGTATTGAATTAACTCCTCCCCCCCACGGGGGGAGGTTGGGAGGGGGGGGATCAGACAGATCAATTGCCTGATTTTCTCGCGGCATCGCCGATATTGCGGTTCCAATCAGTCCGGCTTGCCGCCACTGGCCCAGCATGCTTTCGATCTGTCTTAAGGCAGTCTCCCCATCCAACCCGAAGCCTTGACTCAGTAGGCTGGCCATGCCCTCTGCGTCCCACCCTGCCGAGTGTAACTCCCACAGCATGGAAGCAGAGGAATTTAGCACATACAAACCCCAGTCCGCCTCCCGGGCCAGCACCCGACCGGCACCGAGCTTGGCTTCCAGCAAAGGCATGCCCATTGGAGTTTGGCAGCTAATCGTTAAGGAGGTCCAGGAGGTCCTTTAGGCGAGTCCGCCGAGGCGCGTTTTGAGCGCATCAACATCAACATCGCCGGCGGGGTCCAAGCGGCGATGAGTCCGAGCTTTTTCAATGCATCGCGGCGGGCCTGGCACCGGGATTCATCTGTGTCGGATTCACTTTCTTGGTTAATGTCTTCCGAAGTTTTCATGAGTCTGTTCCCGTGATTAATAGAACAAAGTACTTAAATTATACAGTGGTTTCATATTCTAAACGTTACTAAAACAAAACGAAAGGCAGTGGCGCAAGACTCGCATTTAACGAGAGCCGTGTCGGGCGCGTATCTTTGCGTTGCGCCCGCAGCAATTCTCAGTTTGGCTCAATGCCCCGTCATTTCGGCAGGGATGCCGAAATCTAGGCCAAGGACGGTAACAAGACAACGGATTTAAGTCTATCATAATCAATCAGTTTGCCATCCATGGTCGCTGGATTTCGGCATCCCTGCCGAAATGACGGGGTTATATTTAGCGTTTCTGGCCCAAACTGAGAATGGCTGTTGCGCCCGACGTTCGCTTGTCAGGCAACGGTCAAGGATGTGGCTTGGCCTGATTCTAGGAATCACACCTTTCCCCTCCGCAACTGCGCCACTGTGCCCAAATCCAAACCCGTCGCGGCGGCAATGGCGGCATCGTCCAGCACCGGCAACAGATTCCGCGCCACGGCCAGTGCCTTGGCCTGCTCACCTTCGGCCCGCCCTTTAGCCTCGCCCAAGGCCAGCCCTTTGGCCTCGCCTAAGGCCAGCCCTTTGGCTTCGCCCAAAACCAACCCTTTGGCCTCGCCCAAGGCTTGCCCATCTTCAAATGCCTTTTCCTGCGCTCCCCGTTGCAGGCGGATGAAGTCATGCCGACGCTCCTGCTGCTCCAATTCCGCCGGCGATAGCGCGGCGGTGTTGGCTATCGCGAAAGCCTCGCGGATCGGCTCCTCGTCCAACGCGTTCGGTACGACGTTTAAACGCCCGGCGTTTTTGACAAAATAAAGCCATTTGTCTTGAATCGTCGCCAATTGGCTTTCTTGCAAGCTGAACTTTGGCAATTCGAAGAAAATCAGTTCGATATCGTCGCGGTATTGGATGAAGCGTTCCTTTTCCAGCAACAGAAACCGGCTGCACACGTCTTCCCCGTCAAACAGCGTGAAGTCGGTCAGCGTCAGGGCGATGACCGGGTTTAGCAATGCATAGTCCTCGCCTTCCCGCAACTGCCTGGAATAACTTTTCGCGGCGTTGTATAGAATGCGCTGTTCAAAGCCTTTGACGTTCAGCACCTGCATCTCGACGATGACCTCCCGCCCGTCGGCCAGCCTCGCCTTGATATCCACATAAGTGTCCTTCATGCCTTGCAGCAAGGGGATTTGATACGGATCGACGATGGTTAGGTCCGTAACCTCCTTGTCCTTAGGAAAGCCAATCAAGGCGTTGAGGAAGCTGATCAGGATAGGCTTGCTCTCGGTGCTGCCGAAAACCTTCTTGAAGGCGTAGTCGGTTTTGACATCTAAAAAGCGCATGGCTAGCTCCAACGTAGTTTGGCTTGGGGGGTAATCAAATGACTGATGTTACGCAGCGAACACTTGTAGGGCGGCCTTCAGGCCGCTTCGACCAGCCTAATTCCAACAAACTTAGTTTAGCGGCCTGATGGCCGCCCTACAACAGCCAACAAACAGCACTGCGTAACATCAGTTAGTAAGTGATGTTACGCACGAGATTGGAGAGTCTCGGCAATTCTCCAATGCCGTCATTCCAGCAGGGAGGCAGGAATCCAGCCACATAGACGTGAAACTCTCTAACTGCCCAAACCCTCGCTGTAATACCAAAGCTTGCCATCCATGGACGCTGGATTTCGACATCCATGCCGAAATGACGGCTCTTCTGGGGTTGACTGGACTTGTGTATAACGACGAGCGCGAAGCGGGGGAACGCTGTAAACTTGCCATCATTCCCAAAGCCAGTATGTTTCTAAACGATTGGTTGGCCTATGTTTTTACAGCGTTTTCATCTTTAAAATATACCTAAAATTGATATTCAGTTAACGCTTCAGGTTGACTGAATGTCCTCCCCTTTTACACTAGCTATCAAGTAACTATCCGATGTTGAAAACGCTGTATCCACTCCACCGAGAAAATTGGCCGCTACGGCCAAACGGTGCAGCCGCGCCTTCGCCTCCTTGAAATCGTAGCGGGCGGCGGCGCGGGCGATTTCCGTGGCTTCGGCCTGGTGTCCGCTGCCGGCCATGGACTGTTCAAGCAGTGCGGCGCATTCGACCGCCGCCGTGTCCCGCTCCTCCAGCAGGCTGTCCAAATTGCGGACTAGGGCCTGCCACTTGCCAGTATCGGCAGTGCTGGCCGCAACCGGCAACAGGGCCACCTCCATCCCGTCCAGCCGGACGAGTCCCGCCAACACCCGGTCGAGTTCTCCGTCCAGTGCGTCCAGCCGCTCCGCGACGGCCTGGGGCTGGCCTTGCCGTGCGGCTTCCTCCAACTGCGCCGCCAAGTCTCCCAACAATACCGCCCCCAAAGTTCTGGCCGTGCCCTTGAGGGTATGGGCCAAGCGGGTGGCCTTGGCCCAATCTCCCGCCCGTTGGGCTTCCCGAAACGATGTCTGGAAACCGTTGGCCAAATTGTCCCCGAATTTCTGCAGAAACTTCAGGTAGGAGGACACTTGCCCGCCGGTCAGGGCGACCCCCATTGCCGTATCAATGCCCGGCAGTTCCGGCAGGGATGGGGCTACCGGCGCTGTTGCAGCACGGCTAGACTCAAGCGCATTGGCCCCCGAATGGATGGTTGGCTTGGTTTCGACAGCACAGGGTTCCCACCTAGGCCGGACCCATTGCCCCAGCACAGCGCACAATTCCCTGAAATCCACCGGCTTGGCGACGAAGTCGTCCATCCCGGATGCCAGACATTGCTCCCGGTCCCCAGCCATGGTGTTGGCGGTCAGCGCGATGATAGGCAAGCCCCGGCAGCAATCTTGCGCACGCAACCTTCGGGTCGCCTCGAAGCCGTCCATCACCGGCATCTGGCAGTCCATCAGCACACAGTCCGGGATGGCTTCCTCCACCGCGCACAGTGCCTCCGCGCCGTTGCTGGCCAGACGGACCCTAACCCCGGCCAGTTCCAGAAAATCGCGCATCACCTCCTGGTTGAGTTCGGCGTCTTCCACCAGCAGGATGTCCGCCCCCCGCAGTCTGGCCAGCGCCGTACCGTCCACCACACGAATGCCGCATGGGGGGAGCGGTTCCCGGTCGCTGGCGGCGAAGCAGGCAGTGAACTGGAAGGTGCTGCCCGCTCCGACAACGCTGTCCACCCAGATGCGACCGCCCATCATCTCCACCAGCCGCCGACAGATGGCCAGTCCCAAACCGGTGCCGCCATAGTTGCGGGTAGTCGATGCATCGGCCTGGCTGAAGGGCTGGAATAGCCGCGCCTGGTCCCCAGGCGAAATGCCGATGCCCTCGTCATGGACCGCGAAGAACAGGGTGGACCGGCCCGCAACCTTGCATTCCTCGGCAATGTCCAGCAGAACCTGGCCTGCGCTGGAAAATTTGATGGCATTGCCGAGCAGATTAAGCAGCACTTGGCCCAGGCGCTGGGGATCGCCCAAGAAGCTGCGCGCCGCCAATTCGGGGTCCATCCGAATGGCCAGCGCCAAGCCCTTGTCCTGCGCCTTGCGGCCCAGCAGCGAAACTAGGCTGCCGCACACCCCGGCCAAGGTGAAGGGTTCCTCCAGCATGTCCAACTTGTCGGCCTCAATCTTGGAGAAGTCCAGGATATCGTTGATGATGTGCAGCAGGGAACCGGAGGCACCCCTGATCTTGCCCAGGTAGTTGCGCTGCCGTTCGCTGGGGGATGCCTCCAGACACAGTTCCGTCATGCCCATGATCGCGTTCATGGGTGTGCGTATCTCATGGCTCATATTGGCCAGAAACTGGGATTTGGCCCGGTTGGCCGTTTCCGCCGCCTCCTTGGCGCGGGTCAACTCCTCCATAAAGCGCTTGCGTTCGGTAATGTCGCGGACTATGCCAGTGAAATAGCGCTCACCGCGTCGGTGGAATTCGCTGACGGCCAGGTCGATGGGAATGCTCTGGCCGCTCTTATGCAGTGCTTCCACTTCGCGGCCGATGCCGATGATGTGGGCCTCGCCAGTCTCCTGGTAGCGGTTGAGATGGTCGTCGTGCAGCCCGCTGCCGGATGCCGGAATCAAGGCCGACACATTGCATCCGATCACTTCGTCGGCGCGGTAGCCGAAGATGCGTTCCGCCGCCTTATTGAACGAACAGATGCACCCCTTGGAGTCTATGCTGATGATGCCGTCCACCACATTCTCCAACACCGTGCGCATCTGCTCCTCCTGGTCATGCAGCGCCTGCTCCGCCAGCTTTACCTCGGTGATGTCAGTCTTCAGCGCGAGCGAGCCGACGAACTTCCCCTCCACATCCAGCAGGGGCGCGGAGGAAACCTGGCACCAGCACAAGCTGCCGTCCTTGCGCCGGAGGCGGCGTTGGTAATGGGTGGTTTCGCCTTGCCGGCGCAGGCGCAATTGCCCTTGCCAAGCGTCTATCTCATCGGCGGGCATGTACTGCTCGAAAGGCGTGCCCAGCATTTCCACGGTCGTGTACCCCAGAATCCGGGCCATCGCCGGATTGACGAAGGTAGTCCGGTTTTCGCCGTCCACCAGCCAGATGCCTTCGCTGGCGTTCTCGACGATGAGGCGGTAACGCTCTTCGCTTTGGCGCAATAGGTCCCGGCTGCGCAGGCGCTCGGCCAGCAGGTTGTCCACCCGGGCCAGCAATTCCTCCGCCGTGAATGGCTTGGCAATGTAATCCTGCACACCGTTTTTTAACAGCTTCACGCGCAAAGAGTCGTCGGCCTTGGCGGTCAACATGACGATGGGGATATCATGCAATTCTGGATAGCCGCGCAAGGCTTCCACCATTGCAGCGCCGCTCATGCGGGGCATCATGATATCGCTGATGATCAAGTCCGGGGGGCGGAACAGTGCCTTGTCCATTCCTTCGCGGCCATCACGGGCGGTTTCCACCCGGTAGCGCAGCCCTAAGATATCGCTGATGTAAGCGCTCATGTCCGCGTTGTCCTCCACCACCAACACCAGCGGCGCGTCGGCCAGCCGATGTTGGCTAGGCACGGCGGGCGGGCTGCTGATTCGCAGTTCTTCCACCGCCTGCAGGTCAATCTGCGCGTCCAGCATCTCCGCCGCCGACTCAACAACCGTGTGTGCGGGGGCCAGCAAGGGCAGGCTGACACAAAACCTAGCCCCGCCGCCCTGGTTGTCGTCAACCCAGGCCTTGCCGCCATGCAGTTCCGCCAACTGCTTGACAATGGCCAGCCCCAAGCCGGTCCCGCTATGCGGCCGGTTAGCCCCCCCTTCCACTTGGCGGAAGGGTTCAAAGACGGCCTCGCGCAAGTGTGCGGGCACACCGGGTCCGTTGTCCCGCACTTGGATGATTCCATTCCCCTCCACCGAAGCCACTGAAATTTCAACGGTTCCTCCATCCGGCGTGAATTTGAAGGCATTCGAGAGCAGGTTGAGCAGGATGCGCTGGACTCTCTCGCTATCGACTTGGGCGGGCAGGGACTCCGGGACCGCAAGGCGGAAGGATATCGCCCTTTCGGCGGCGAGTACCTCAAAGTGGGATGCCATGAAGCAGGCCAGTCGGCTTAGGTCAGCTTGGGTATGGCATAGCGCCATACGGTCGGCCTCCAATTTGGATATGTCCAACAAATCGGTGACATGGCGGCACAGCAAACGCGCATTCCGCGCCACAACCTGCATGTCCCGGCGGTCCGCATCCGTCAAATTGCCCGACGCGAGCAATTTCCCCACCGGGCCGAGAATCAGCGTGAGGGGTGTGCGCAATTCATGGGAAACGTTGGAGAAGAACTCCGTCCGAGTGCGGTCCAACTCCTGCAAACGTTCATTGAGCTGCGCGAGTTCGGCTTCGCGTTGCTCCAATTGCGCCATAGCGGTTTTAATGGCGCGGTTGGCCCTCTTGACTTCGTCTGCCCGGCGCAGCACTTCAGCCTCCATGCGCTCCGCACGGGCCTCCACCGTGCCGATCCGCTCGGCACTTTCCAAGCTGGCGCGTTCCCGATGGAGGACAAACTCGGTGACATCCTCCACATGGTGGATGATGAATGCGATGCCCCCGTCCGGCGCGAAAACCGGCGTGTTGACAGGACTCCAGTATTTGACTTCGAAGCTGCCGCTACCGTCCCGCAACGGAATGTCATACTTCTGCACACCCATGATGTCTTGGTGTCGGTCGATGATGACCCGGTTGAGGGATGTGCGCAAGTCGCTGGTGCCGCTACCCGAGAAATCATCTGGATTGTCAGGAAAAATTTTGAACAAACCGTGCCCGACGATGGCATCGCGTTGGGTGCCGGTGGCGGCCAGATAGCGGTCGTTTACCGCCACAATGGTGAATACGGAATCCGGCCGCAGAATCAGGTAGGGATGGGGGCTGGCCTCAAACAGCAATCTAAAGTAAGAATCATCCATCTGTATTTCGACAGCCTAGGGGTCAGCCCCCTCCACCCGGCAACCATCGAAAACCTGCAAAGTGAATTCGCAGGGGGCGTCCTTATATATTTGCCGGTCAAGACGGGCGGAACACCCTGCGTCTTCCATGATTGCCCGGCGTCCATCCTTGCTGCATAACAGCAACACGGTAAACGGCGGCTGGAACCGCACCTTCAATAAATAGCGTTTGAAGTCAGACGCCAACAAGCTAGGGTCGTGGGCGGTCGCCTCTTGCAACAAAACTGCATCGGGTTCATTCGGTGGCTCTGCCCGCGAAGATAAATACATATCCACGGAAGAACTCAGGTTCACCATCTCGGTGCTCAGGAGTCCACGCTCTTTATTATTGGGCATTCTGCCCTCCACACTCATGCAAGCCAGAGGCAACAGACTGAAAAACAGGGCGAATAATAGTTTAGGGTTCATAGTTTTTCATAACTAGGGGTTCATCAGTGTTTTAACAACTGACGTTACGCAGAGGCCCCGGTGCTGCCATCGGCAAAGGATTGCCGACCTACGGAGATTAGTTTTGGAGTGCCAAGGCTTGCCTTGGCAGGCAAAGCGAGCTTTGCCACTCCATGCGTAACATCAGTTAATAACTACTTATCCCAGTAGACCATACGATTGTTTTCATCGTAGCCAGTATCCAGGCTCCAGCTTGTCAAGCTATCCAATTTCGAAGGTTTGCCTTGCAGTGCCAAAGCGAGCCATCCCCACATCTCCACCACATTGAGCAGGGCTTTTGTGAAGATGGCTTCATAATCCATTCTTCCGGCAGGAGGAATTGCAAGATTGGCAATATATTCTGGATTGGCTGTTTTAGGATAAACCAAACCTAGGTTGGATGCCACATGGCGGGCAAATGGGAGCAAATAATCACCGCTTTCAGCAATCTTCATCATTGTGCGCATACCGCGATGCCAGTCATCTATGTTTGGCAATGGGTTGCCGGGGTAAACAGTGATGAGCATGTCACTCCAGAGTTTGCCTACCGCAGGGTCGAAGCGGTCCGCATTAGCCGGGTCTGATGCGCCATTCACATTGGTGGATATCTGACGGTTGAAATCCAGCGCCCCGAGATTTAGCTTGGCATGGCTATACACGTCTTGGTTCATCTCGCAAATCCGGTGCTCCGTTTTATTTTGCTCGTAAGGGCCGACCTTGAGATTGACCACCGGATGGACGGTGCCGTCAGTCACCACATGGGAGGCAAAGCCGAACAACCAGGCAATGCACTTGCGACGCTGATTGTCATCTTTTTCCCCGAGTAACCTGGCCACGCCATCCCGCAACAGGCTTACCGCCTTTCCTTTATGGACGCGGTCTGCCCATGCGGTGGACTTGCCATCCGTTATATCGAGATAGGGGTAATCAGGTGCCAAGGCACCGATAATGGTGAATTTTTTAAAAAACCCCAAGGCTAGCCTGGCATCTTCATGCAGCATCCCCGCCCTGCGATGGAGGGCCTCTTCAATGGCAAGCTGTGCTATGGTAATGTGAGTGTATCCACCGGACATGGAATTGCTCCTATTGGGCTTGGGTTAGTCGGTCTTGACAGGCAACATCAATAGACTTTATCGGAAACCCTCCCCCAATGCGGCAACGGCGGGGTCATTTAGTGGGTTTCCGATAAAGTCTTAATGGAAAGGCTGATAGTGTACCAAACCTTGTGCGATTAACAGTGATGCAAACGAATCGGGAGGTGATTGAATTTACACCGGGAGTGCAAGGCCTGCCTTGCCACCGGGAGTGCAAGGCCTGCCTTGCCACCGGGAGTGCAAGGCCTGCCTTGTCACCGGGAGTGCAAGGCCTGCCTTGTCACCGGGAGTGCAAGGCCTGCCTTGTCACCGGGAGTGCAAGG
>CAIZPP010000220.1 GCA_903934875.1 uncultured Methylococcaceae bacterium | reverse complement strand
TGCCGCAAGCGGAAGCAACTGCCTTGGCCGTACTTGGCTAAAGTGATCGCCGAGCGCCGCAAGGGCAATCCCGCCCCACCCATGCCCGCCCCCGCTTGACCGGGAATTGGTCAAGCGTCAAAGGGGGGCTAAACGGTTACAAGACACTCGCTACATACACAACGCGATATAGTATCAATTTGTCTTCAGTAATTGGAAGTAATAACGCATTTATCGGCTTTACAGGGGCAACAGGTGCGAATGCATCGACCCAGATAGTCAGCGATTTTAGTTTTGCAAATACTGCCACCCCCTGCGGCTTCGGAGTAAGCTTAACCCCCAACTAGTGGCAGATGCTGGCCGCGCCCTGTGTGCCTGATGGTACGGCCCAAGTCAGTACCGCATTTGGCAGCGATGCCACCGGCAACCTCAGTGCAAACGATTATAATCTAGGCAGCAAAGCATGGGTCTTGTACACCCGCGATGCGGGTGCGGCAGGAAGCGGGGGAACTTATGTAATGTCTGCGACCACCGACAGTGTCACCCCGGGCACGGGCTATTGGTTCAAGAGCAAAGCAACACCTGTCGGCGGCGGCAATCTGACCGTCTCCGGCACGGCGACCCCGCCTGTCACCGGGCTGACCGGCTGCACCTCGTCTATCGGCTGCGTCGCGTTGCCTGTGACCACGGTCGCGGGGCAGAATCGCTACAACTTGCTAGGCAACCCCTTCCCCTACAACGTCCCTTGGGCGTATGTGCGGGAGCTGGTTGATAACACGACTGTTTACACGCCCACACAAGCACAAGCGGCGGGCATCATCGCCAACACCATTTGGATTTGGAGCGGCACCAGCTACGACACCTACTCCGACACGGTCCCAACACAAGGCAGCCTGCAATACTTCACCGCGTTTTGGGTCAACGTGCTGCCAGGTGCGAACAACCATACCGTCAAGCTGCTGATTCCGGCACTAGCCTCTTTCACCCAGATGGACCCGCAACCGACCGACTCGGTTTTCAAAACCGGGTCGGTCTTGGCTTTGGGATTAGGAAGGGGGCATTCAAACTCAAGTGCCATGCCCTGGTATTCGCGCCTGCTCGACTGGGTAATCCCCACCGCCGCAGCCGACACAACCACACAGCAGGGCGAGTGGTATGTCCGGCTTAATGTGGACAACCCCAAAACCGGTTGGAAGGACCACAACACCGTACTAGGCCAGTTAGTTGCAGCTAAAGACGGTTACGATGCCTCCGACTTGGTGGAAATGACCCCGTTCGCCTCGCCCTATCTTACGCTAGTTTTCCCGCACCCCGAGTGGGGTGGCAAAGCAGGGAACTACGCCAGCGACTTGCGCTCTGCCAGTGGTTTGCCGACGGTGTGGAATGTCGATCTCCAAGCGGACCCGGTCGGTTCGCAAGTGGTGCTGACTTGGCAGGGTGACCCCGCCATCCTCGCCCGTTCGCAACTGACCGACCTCTTGACCGGCAAGGTCATCAACCCCACTGACCCGCAATGGGCGAAGGGCTACCCTGTAACGCTGTCCACATCAGTGCGACACTTTACTTGGAGCTATCTGGGCCGTTAATTAATTTCTACTGGGAACGCGCACGATAGCAGTACTCCGCGTATAGTGCCGGATGGTTAAAAGCTTAAGAGCGAAAAGCAAAGAGCAAGGGCCACTCTTTTCTAGTCCGCCGCCCAACCAACGCGGTAAGGCGCATTTCGTAGGGCGCAATAGCGTACTCGCGTATTGCGCCGAATGGTAAAATGGTAATAAGAGCAAAAGCAAGATCAAGAGCCAAGAGCCTAACCCGGCATTCGAGGGGACGCGGGGTTACGCTTGGCATTGCTTCGGCTGGGGCCGTAGGGCGCAATAGCGGTACTCCGCGTATTGCGCCGGATGTTAGAGTCCGAAGAGCATAAGCCATGCAACCCCGGCGTTGCCTCCCCGTCCGCCCGCCCAACCGGTCGCTCAAGCGGACGCGGGTTGTGCATTTCGCTTCGTAGCGGGGCTTTCCCGCCGCTTAGCTCGGGCGTTGGGCTTTTCGTACCATTGTTATTTGAATTATTAAGCTAAATGGAGATAGTAATGGCTAAGACAAAGTGCGATCTTTATCGCTCGGTAATGGATAAGTCGTTTAAAAATATTAAGATTGGAATTTATCCTGGTGATGGAGTACTTGATCCTCGTTGGATGCCTACAGAATATTTCAGTAAAAAGCTTGGTCGCAAAGTAATAAGCCCAGCGGATGTTGTTATTGTAATGGGTCAAAATGAGCCGGAGGTACTACCCGGAGGCGGAACATCCCTACATGATGTTCAAAAATGGTTTCCAAATCAAGACTTCTGGATTCCAAAAGGCACAGAATACTGCGACGAACTGGTGATTAAAAAGGACAAAAATAAAAAAACCAGCCCTTATAACCCAAAATTAGAAGGCTATCATTATCAAATCGAATGCAAAACTCGCATGACCATACTTACAATGAAAGGTTACTTAAATAATATGGCACGAGCTGCAATTGTTCGCCAATGCGAATTGGCATAAATCTATTCAAAATAAGAGGTAGTTATGCCAGAAATCAGTACTGAAGCATTAATTGTTTCTATTCAAGCTGTTGCTGCTGAAATTCGCGCTTTTCGAGAAGCCATCCAGAGTGGCGAGGCCGAGCCAGAGGAGTACAAACTACTGGAGGAGCGACAAAGAGCAGCTGAAAACCTAGAAGCAGCTTATGACAAATTGGCGGTAAATGTGCTTAATCTCCCGCCCTATGAGCAACTAATATCCAAGTGATCGCGGTGAAAAATAATTAAAGAATGGGGTCAGGGCCGCAAGGGCGCAATAGCGGTACTCCGCGTATTGCGCCGGATGGGGGCAACAAAGTGCAAAAGCGATTCAGCCCCGGCTTACTCTCCCGAAGTGGCCGCCCAACCGTTCGCTCAAGCGGACGCGGGGTTACGTTTTGGCTCCGTGGCAAGGCTTTCCCGCCGCACCGCTTAGCTCGGGCGTTGGGCATAATCAGCATTCTCACAATAACTTATTTTAAAAAATTATGTTGGTAGTAACTAAAGAGCAAAAAGCCGTTTTTTACTCAAGCCCTGCTTTTGCGGAGAATCCGGAAATATCTATTAAAAAATATCCCAGAAATACACAAAAATATTCCTGAAGAAAAATTTGATATTTTTATAAAAAAATCTCTTGGCCAAGCAGAATATTTTGGCATTCGAAATGAACAAAGTCTGGCTAAGTGGACTTACTTGAATGCAATTACAAATGGCAGACTAATCAAAGCACCCGGAGTTAGAGGTAACCATTTACCCCCCCACCATGCACCTCTGCCTAGCAGAGGCTAGACAAGGCGGCAGAATTGTTTACCATAAGCGCTAATCCTCCCGCCTTTTGCAAAAACAGACCGTGCATCTCAGCGACTTTGACCTTCGGCAACT
>CAIZPP010000219.1 GCA_903934875.1 uncultured Methylococcaceae bacterium | reverse complement strand
CGCATGGAGTGGCAAAGCTCGCTTTGCCTGTCAAGGCAGGCCTTGACACTCCAAAGCGAATCACCGCAAGTCGGCAATCCTTTGCCAATAACCGCACAGGGGCCTTGTGCGTAACGACAGTTAATCAAAAAGGCTGGCGATGGCTTCCCATAGGGTTTTATCCCGCTGGATTTTGGGGACTATGACGGTGACATCCTTTTTTGCCTCAGGGGTGTAAGTGTTGACCGGACGCAAATCGCCTTCAACGCTGACCAATGCGTCATTGTCGAATTGGACGGTGAATTTTTTCTGCATCCGTTCTTCGCCACCCGGCTCGATGGAATAGATGTAATCCCAGCGGTCACTATGGAAAGCATCTTCCAGCAGCGGGGTTCCCATGATGAAGGCCACTTGGCGCTTGGTCATTCCAGGCTTGAGTTGGTTGACCATCTCCTGCGTGTAGATGTTGCCTTGGTGTATGTCAAGCCTGTAAATAAAAGGAAGCCGGAAATCGTCCGAACAGCCCACGGTTGCCAAACAGGCGATTAGAACAAGATTCTTGCGCATGTTATGATAATATGATTAATTGGTGCGTAAGTGCGCCATGATACCCGATTCAATTGGATAAAAACGAGCAGGAGGTATGGTGCCGTGCCAGAAAATATCACTAAGAAGGAAAGTCAGCATATCAAAAAGGCTGGACTCAAAGTTACCTCGCCCAGAGTCAAAATTCTTGAGATGCTTGAAAACCGATCCAATGCAGAGCGCCATCTGACAGCAGAGGATGTTTACAAGGCTCTGTTGCAGGAAGGTGTTGAAATTGGCTTGGCAACAGTGTACCGGGTATTGACCCAGTTTGAAACCGCCGGACTCGTAAAACGCCATCATTTTGAGGGCGGCAACTCCGTCTTTGAGTTGGAGAGCGGACGGCATCACGATCATCTAGTTTGTGTCAAGTGCGGGCGGGTCGAAGAGTTCAGCGACGAAATGATTGAGCAGCGCCAAAGGGAAATCGCCAACTCGCTGAATTTCAAGCTCACCGACCATTCGCTTTGTCTCTACGGCTTGTGCGGAATATGCCAAGATGGCACGTTAGACGATTGACCCGGATTTTTCACTGCCCGCCTTGGCAAAATCCCCCCAACCCCCAAAAAGGGAATATGTTTAAACCTCTCATTATTTATATCGGCCTGCGCTACACACGGGCCAAGCGCCGTACCCGTTTCATCTCCTTCATCACATTAACCTCCGTGTTGGGCATAGCCCTAGGTGTCACTGCGTTGATCACCGTGCTTTCGGTGATGAACGGGTTTGAGGCCGAATTGCGCGAACGCATACTCGGGATGACTTCCCATGCCTCAATTACCGGCGAAGACAATCAATTGCGCGACTGGCCCGCTTTGGAGCCTGCCTTAAATCAGGAAAAGCGTGTGTTGGGCTGGGCACCCTATATTGAAGGCCAAGCCATGCTGAGTTCAGAGCACAGGGTCAGCGGGGCAATGCTGCGGGGCATCCAGCCCGCAATGGAATCTAGGGTTTCGGAAGTGACCAAGCATATCGTCGCCGGACAGCTTGATGCTCTGCGGCCCGGCGAGTTCGGCATCGTCTTGGGCGAGGAATTAGCCGCCTATCTAGGCGTGATGGTCGGCGACAAGGTCACTGTCATCACTCCCCAGCTCACCTCCACCCCGGCGGGCATTTTGCCACGTTTGAAGCGGTTTACCGTGGTCGGTGTGTTTAAAGTGGGTATGTTTGAGTTTGACCGCAATTTGGCCCTGATCCAACTCGACGATGCGGCCAAGCTGCTGCGTATGGATGATGCCGTGTCCGGCCTTAGGTTAAAAATAGACGATCTATTTTACGTCCGTGAGATTGTTCGGCAAATCAGTCCGAAATTGCCGGGACGCTATTACATTTCCGATTGGACCCAGGCGCACAACAATTTTTTCCGCGCCATCCAGACCGAAAAGCGCGTCATGTTTATTATTTTGTTGCTGATTGTCGCGGTTGCCGCCTTCAACATCGTGTCCACTCTGGTCATGGTGGTGACGGACAAGCGTGCCGATATCGCGATCTTGCGCACCCAAGGCATGACACCTGCCTCGGTGATGGGCATTTTCATGGTCTTGGGCACGGTCATTGGCCTGTTCGGGGCGATTTTAGGCTGTGCGGGAGGCATCGCTTTGGCCCTCAACGTGGAAACCATTGTCCCGTTCATCGAACGCTTATTTGGAACACATTTCATGTCCGCCGACGTTTACTATATTAGCGAATTGCCATCCAAACTGCTGTGGTCGGATGTCTGGCAAATCACTGGCATGGCCTTTTTGTTGTCGCTACTGGCGACCATCTATCCGGCTTGGCAGGCTTCGCGCATCAAACCCGCCGAGGAGTTGCGTTATGAATAAGCCGGTTTTGCAATGTGCTAACCTATATAAGAGTTTCAACCAGGGCGGCTTGAATGTGGATGTGTTGCAGGGTGTCAATCTGTCCATTAAAGCAGGTGAAAGAGTCGCCATTATGGGCGCTTCTGGCTCGGGAAAATCTACTTTGCTGCACTTATTGGGCGGGCTGGAAGCCCCGACTCGAGGCCAAGTCGTTTTGGATGGCGTGGATATAGGTGCTTTGAAGGAGAAAAAATTAGCCCAGTTGCGCAACCGGGCGCTAGGTTTTGTCTACCAGTTCCATCATTTATTGGGTGAGTTCAGCATTTTGGAAAATGTGGCGATGCCTTTATTGATTGGCGGACATGGCGTTGCCGAAGCCAGACAGAAGGCCCATGCCGTGTTGGGTAGGGTGGGGCTGGCCGGGCGCGTCGAACACAAGCCCGGCGAATTGTCCGGGGGCGAACGCCAACGCGCCGCCATCGCCCGTGCTTTGGTGACCCGCCCACGCTGTGTGCTGGCCGATGAGCCTACCGGCAACCTGGACAGCAAAACTGCGGAGAAAGTCTATGAATTGATGCTAGAATTGAACACGGAGTTTGCTGTCAGTTTTCTTGTTGTCACCCACGACTCCCATCTGGCTGGCCGCATGGACCGCGTTATGCACATGGAGGACGGAAGGCTGCTGTAATATCCTGATGACTGACATTACGGAGGGGCACTGAAAGCGTTGACAGACATTACCACACTCAACTTGGGGGAGGAAGTCTTGGCCTTGTTGGCTGAGGCCGAATTGGAACGTAAGGAGACCGAGCAGGCACTGCGGGACAGCGAGCAGCTTTACCGCTCTTTGTTTGAGAATATGCTCAACGGTTTTGCCTACTGTCGCGTTTTGTTCGAGCAAGGCCAGGCACAGGACTTTATCTATCTGAGTGTCAACAATGCCTTCGACACACTGACCGGATTGGGGCAGGTGGTGGGCAAAAAGGTGTCTGAGGTGATTCCCGGCATACGGGAGGCTGATCCAGCGTTATTTGAAATTTATGCGCGGGTCGCCTTGTCTGGAATCCCTGAATATGTCGAAATCTATGTGCAGGCCCTGCAGAGGTGGTTTTCAATAGCGGTTTACAGCCCCAGCTTTGAGCATATCGTGGTTGTCTTCGACGAAATCAGCGAGCGCAAGAAAGCAGAACTGGAGCTCCGCATCGCCGCCACCGCCTTTGAAGCGCAGGAGGGTATCATGGTCACCGATGCCGATACGGTGATCATGAGGGTTAACCGGGCTTTTACTGAAATAACCGGGTACACGGCGGAGGACGCCGTCGGGAAAAAACCCAATATGCTCAAGTCTGGATACAACGACGCTGTTTTTTTTAGCGATATGTGGCAGGGTATTCAACGCGATGGAAAATGGCAGGGCGAGATATGGAACCGGCGCAAAACCGGCGAGACCTTTCCAGGATGGCTCACCATCACGGCAGTGGCTGGGGATGATGGCTCGATCACCCATTATGTCGGCACACTGACCGATATCACCCAGCGCAAGGATGCCGAGACCGAGATCAGGCAACTCGCCTTCTTCGACCCCCTCACCGGCCTGCCCAACCGCCGCTTGTTGTTGGACCGGTTGCACCAGGCGCTGCTGGTCAGTGCCCGCAGCCAACGCCAAGGGGCGCTTCTATTCATCGATCTGGATAATTTCAAATCGCTTAACGATAACCATGGCCACGACCAGGGTGACCTGCTGCTTAAGCAAGTGGCCCAGCGGATAGTGAGTTGTGTGCGGGAGGTCGACACGGTGGCCCGCATGGGGGGGGATGAGTTTGTGGTCATGCTAGAAAACCTGAGCGGCAGGTACCAAGAGGCTATCGTCCAAGCCGAAAGAGTCGGCGGTAAAATTCTATCAACGCTAAACCAACCCTATTCGCTTGGCAAATGTGAGCACCGTAGCTCGACCAGCATCGGTGTCACATTGTTTGACGGCCAAAAGTTTAGTATTGGGGAATTGCTTAAACAGGCCGACCTTGCCATGTATCAAGCTAAAATGGCTGGGCGCAATACCCTGCGTCTGTTCAATTTGGAGATGCTGGCCGCATCGGAAGCGCGTTTGCACCTTGAGGAAAGCCTGCGCGAAGGCTTGAGGAGAGACCAGTTTATTCTGTACTACCAACCCCAAGTGGACTGCGACGGTCTCCTGACCGGTGCCGAGGCCTTGGTGCGCTGGCAGCATCCTTGCCACGGATTGATGCCACCAGGCGAGTTTATTAGCCTGGCGGAAGAAACCGGCCTGATCTTGCCGTTGGGAAACTGGGTGTTGGAAACCGTCTGCCGACAGCTAGCCGATTGGTCTACGCAAAAGATGACCGACCAACTCACTCTGGCGGTGAATGTCAGCGCCCGCCAGTTCCACTGTCCGGATTTTGTGGAACGGGTGTTCGCGGTGCTGGATAAAACGGGGGCCAATCCGCGCAGACTCCGATTTGAACTCACCGAGAGCTTGCTGCTAGATAATGTGGACGAAAGCATCGCCAAGATGACCGAACTGAAAACCAAGGGAGTGACTTTCGCCCTGGATGACTTTGGAGTGGGTTATTCATCGCTTAGGTATTTGCAGCTTCTGCCCTTGGATCAGTTGAAGATCGATGTCTCCTTCGTCAGGGATGCCCTGACCGACACCAACGATGCCGCCATCATCCGCACCATTGTGGCTTTAGGGCAAACCCTGGGTTTGGGGGTCATCGCGGAGGGGGTGGAAACCAAAGCCCAATGCGATTTACTTGCCAAACTGGGTTGCCATGCATTCCAAGGCTATCTGTTTGGCATACCGTTACCCGTGGAAGCCTTGTGGTTTGGCGGGCAAAAGTAAAGCCTTTATTTCCCGGCTCCTTCGCGGTGTTTCAACATGCGCAAGAAGTTGCCGTGGGTTTCCCTGACCATCAGCGGAGTGTCCAATGGTACGTTGCGGTATTTGCGCAATAGCACACGGCGCAACACGGCCCGGCGCCAAAAGTATTGTGCTCCGAAATAGCCGACCACAGCCCCTACATTCATCAGGATGAAGCAGCCCAAAAGCAAGGGGGTGCCAAGTTCCAGAACCTTCTCAATGGAGAAAATCTGCGAGAACTGCTCAAATTGGAAGGAACCCTGCCCCAAGGCAAGCGCACCGACCTTGTAGGCCGCGTAATACATGGGCAGCCAAGTCACCGGATTGGTGATCCACACCAAAGCCACGGAAATCGGCAGGTTGGCGTTGAAATAGATCGCCAAGACTGCGGCAATCACCATTTGAAAGGGCAGGGGGGGGGTGTACATGGCCCAGAATCCGACGGCGAACGCCAGGGAAACTGAACGTCGGTTGAGATGCCACAGATTGGGTCTGTGCAACTGTTCACCGAGAAATTCCAAAGCTTTTATGCCTTTGATTTTCTCTCGGTCAGGGGTGAAGCGCAGTAATAGTTTTTTTGGCATGGGCGCAATTTTTCCTTAAGGACTCTGTAAACCCCTTTATTCTAAGGCTTGGATATTGAAAGTTGAATGAAATTTTCACCGCAAGCAATCCTTTTTCCCTACGGCTGATTTTCGCTGTGGTTGCGGGGATCGTTTCCGCCCAGCAATTCACCTATTTACCCGGCCTTGCGGCCATGCTGATCGGCGGTTTGGCCGTCCTGTCGCTCTGGTTGTTTCGGCTGAGGATTCCAGCAGCCTTGCTGTTTGGCTTGTGTTGGGCTTTAGGGTTCGCCAGTCTTCGTCTGCACGACGGCCTGTCTGCGGCAATGGAAAGGCAGGATGTGTTGGTCGCAGGGACGGTCATGGACCTTCCCTCCCGGTTCGACGAGGGCCTGCGCTTCCTCTTGCGGACCGATGCCGTATTGGAGCCTGAGGGAGCCGGCCTGCCCCGCCTATTGCGCATCAGTTGGTACGACAAGAATGCCCTGGTTAAATCAGGCGAGCATTGGCGTTTGCGGGTCCGCCTGAAACGTCCGCATGGGTTGTTGAATCCAGGCGGCATGGATTATGAGCTGTGGATGTTTTCCCAAGGCATCGGGGCCACTGGCTATGTGCGGGAAGATGCGAAAAACCAAAAGCTTGGGCCTGCCTCCCCGCTCTCACCGCAAGGTTTGAGGCAAGCGCTATTCGATAGCCTAACGGAACGCCTGGCGGGTAGGGAAATGGCAGGCATTGTGGTCGCCTTGGTCATGGGGACGGAAAACGCCATTCCGCAAGACCAATGGGAGGTGTTGCGCCGCACCGGCACGGCCCATCTGGTGGCAATTTCAGGTTCCCACATTAGCTTGATCAGCGGATTGGTGTTCTTGCTCGTGCGCTTGGCCTGTTCTTGGATGGCGGTAATGCGCCACCCGCCACAAAATATCGCGGCGGCGGCGGCTTTTGCCGCCGCATTTTTGTACTCCGCACTGGCGGATTTTGCCATCCCCACCCAAAGGGCTCTGGTCATGATTGCCGTGGTGATGGCCGCGGTCGTCATCCAGCGCAATGTACGGTCCTTGGCCACACTGGGGTTGGCCTTGCTGGCGGTCAGTTGCTACGACCCGACAGCCGTGTTGGCCGCGGGGTTTTGGCTATCCTATGGCGCGGTCGCCCTGATTTTGCTGGTTATTTCAGGCCGCCTGCACCCCTCCGGTTGGTGGGCGGATTTATGCAAGATCAACTGGGCCACTTCATTGGGGCTGGCCCCGCTGCTGCTGCTGTTTTTCCAGCAAGTCTCGCTGATTTCGCCTCTAGCCAATCTGCTGGCGGTGCCGACGATTGGTTTTGTCCTGACCCCAGTCTGCCTGTCCGGTGCGCTGTTGCTTGGCATTTTCCCATCCGCCGGAGCATTCGTATTGCAATGGGCTGCGACCCTGCTGGAATGGATTTGGTGGTGCTTGCAAAAACTGTCCGCTTTGCCCTGGGCGCAATGGCAACACCCGGCCCCGCCGCTGTGGACCCTGCCTTTCGCTCTGGCTGGTGCGGTTTTATTGCTGGCACCGAAAGGGATACCTGCTCGCTGGTTAGGGGCGGTCTTGCTTATTCCTGCTTTGACTGTGTTTCCGCAAGCGCCGGACGCAGGGCATTTCCGCCTGACCCTGCTGGATGTGGGGCAGGCGCTGTCGGTGGTGGTGCAAACCCATGAGCATAACTTAGTGTTTGATACCGGGGCAAAGTTTAGCCAAAACTTCGATGCGGGGGAGTCCGTGGTCGAACCGTTCCTGCGCCAACAGGGTTTGCATGCCATCGACGTGCTGCTGGTCAGCCACGGCGACAACGACCATATCGGCGGTGCCGATTCCATTCTGCGGGACTTTGCCGTAAGGCAAATTTATAGCAGTGTGCCGGACAGGCTACCCAAACCAGCAGGCCCCTGCCACAACGGACAACGCTGGGAATGGGACGGGGTACGCTTCGACATGCTGTCGCCGTTTGGAACCTTGGGCAACGAAAACAACAATTCCTGTGTGTTGAGAGTCAGTTCGCCGTCTGGCTCGGCACTGCTGACAGGCGACATCGAACGCAGCGCGGAACGCTTGTTGGTCGAACACTACGGCGAGGGCCTGAAAAGCGATATTCTGATCGCCCCCCACCACGGCAGCAAGACCTCGTCAAGCACAGGTTTTCTAGACGCCGTGAAGCCGTCCTATATATTCATCCCCGTGGGTTATCTCAACCGCTACAATTTCCCAAACCGCGAGGTATTGGAACGCTACCAAGCAATTAATGCGCAAGTTTTTGATTCCGCCCATGCCGGGGCCATCACGGTGGAGCCTGGAGTATCCAAGCCGGAAGCCTACCGGCTAATTCATGGTAAGTACTGGAATAGACTTGACGGCGTTTTTAACATCAAATAACCCTTCAGGCTAACCGAATAACCTGCGCTATCATACCCACTACCAAATAACTCTTTGATGTTGAAAATGCTGTATCAGGGCTCCAAAATGGTATTCTGCGGTGTCTGGCTATCGTCAGTATCAGGGTAATCCAAGGTAAAGTGCAAGCCTCTGCTTTCCTTCCTCTGCTGCGCCGAGCGGATGATTAGTTCGGCCACGGTCACTAGGTTGCGCAATTCAAGCAAGTCGCTGGTGACGCGGAAATGGCCGTAATAGTCGGCGATTTCCTGCTTCAGCAATTCAACCCGGCGCATCGCCCGTTCCAGCCGTTTGTTGGTGCGGACAATGCCCACATAGTCCCACATGAAACGGCGGATCTCGTCCCAGTTGTGGGCAACCACCACCTCCTCGTCCGAATCGTTCACCTTGGACTCGTCCCATTCCGGCAATGCGGGCGGAAGGGGGGTGTCGGGGAGTATCCGGCGTATGTCCAGGGCGGCTTGCCGGGCGTAAACTAGGCATTCCAGCAATGAATTGCTGGCCATGCGGTTGGCCCCATGCAATCCGGTGCAAGCCACCTCGCCGACAGCATAAAGCCCCGGAACGTCAGTACGGGCGGAACTATCGGTCAATACCCCGCCGCAGGTGTAATGGGCGGCCGGAACCACGGGTATGGGCTCCCGGGTCATGTCTATCCCGAATTCCAGGCAACGGGCGTGGATGGTCGGGAAATGGCTGGTAATGAATTCGGCCCCCTTGTGGCTAATGTCTAGGTATACACAGTCTATGCCTAGGCGTTTTATTTCATGGTCGATGGCGCGGGCGACGATGTCGCGTGGTGCCAGTTCACCGCGCGGGTCGAATTTGCCCATGAAGGCACTACCGTCTGGCAATAGCAGCTTGCCGCCTTCGCCGCGAAGCGCCTCACTGATCAAGTAGGAACGGGCGTGGGGGTGGTACAGGCAGGTGGGATGGAATTGGATGAATTCCATGTTGGCCACCCGCGCCCCCGCCCGCCAGGCGAGCGCCATGCCATCTCCGGTGGAAACGTCTGGATTACTGGTGTACAGGTAAGCTTTGCTGGCACCGCCGGTAGCCAGTACCACGATGCTGGCGCGCATCGTTTTCACTTGATGGGCGCGGGTGTCTAGCACATAAGCCCCGAGCACCCGCTGTTCTTTGTTGCCGAGCTTTCTGGCTGTGATCAAATCGACTACATTATGCGATTCGAGCAATTCAATATTTGGATGTCGGCGCGCATGGCTTTCCAGCGAAGTCTCTATGGCCATGCCAGTCGCGTCGGCGGCATGGACCACGCGCCGGTGGGAGTGCCCCCCCTCACGGGTCAGGTGCAGGTGAGAGCTGCCGTCCTCCCAGGTTTCCTCGGTGAAAGGCACCCCATGTTCCTGCAGCCAGTTAATGCAATCCTTGCCTTGGGAAACGACTAGGCGGACGGCTTCGGGATCGCATAACCCGGCACCGGCAACCAAGGTGTCCTGAATATGGGATTCGATGGAATCCTGTTCATCCAGCACGGCGGAAATGCCTCCTTGCGCATACAAGGTGCTGCCTTCGTTGATGGACACCTTGGATAACACGGTAACGCGGGTCTGGTCGGCCAGGCGCAATGCCAAGCTCAGTCCGGCCGCGCCGCTGCCGATGACTAATACATCATGGATTTTGGATAGTGGTGTCATAATTTTGTCACATGGGTTTTTTCTAGCATCCTACAAGAAAACGGACCAACATTGAACGTTAAGCCCGAAAAGAAGATAATGTAGTCCAATTGATAGACCGTTGCTTCCGAGCACCACACCACAATTTTCAAGAGCATTGATGCCAGTTTCATACAACCTGCCGTCCATCCACCCTTCGCAGAAGCGGCAAATGACTTTTTCGCTCTTTCATCAGATGGCGATGTTGGCTAGCCATGGTTGAAGTGATTGACGAGGAACTTGTCAGACGCGTCCAGAAAGGCGATAAGAAGGCTTTCGATTTGCTTGTTCTGAAATACCAAAACAGAATTATCCAGCTAATCAACCGCTATGTCCGCGATTCCCATGAGGCACAGGACGTAGCCCAGGAGACTTTCATCAAGGCTTACCGTGCAATGGCAAGTTTTCGCGGTGACAGTGCTTTTTACACCTGGATTTACCGGATAGCGATAAACACCGCGAAAAACCATCTCGCCTCCCGTTCCCGCCGCCCCACCGACGACGAGATTGATGTGGATGTCGCGGAACAATTCGAGGGTGAAAGCGGTCTCAGAGACCAGGAGACGCCCGAAGGTATTCTTTTAAGCGAAGAATTGGGCCGAACCATACAATTAGCCCTCGACGAATTGCCGGGTGAACTGCGAACGGCGATTACGTTGCGAGAAATGGATGGTCTAAGCTACGACGAAATAGCAGATGTCATGGACTGTCCGGTAGGGACGGTTAGGTCCCGCATATTTCGTGCACGCGAAGCCATAGATAAAAGAATCAAATCTTTGACCGATTAAAGGTGGTGGTTATGACGGAGCTAGATAAGGAATTGTTAATGCGGATGTCCATGTTGATGGATGCCGACTTGGATGGGCGGGATAATCCCCGGCTGATTGATGCCATTGAGTCCCACGTTGAATTGA
Source organism: uncultured Methylococcaceae bacterium (assembly GCA_903934875.1). GTDB lineage: Bacteria > Pseudomonadota > Gammaproteobacteria > Methylococcales > Methylococcaceae > Methylumidiphilus. The sequence continues at coordinate 8,667 of CAIZPP010000219.1, read as the reverse complement.
AAGCGAGATGGGCGCGTTACAGCCAAATTGGGGATGTGATACGATCATCGGCATCAGGGCAGTTGGCTGACAAAGATTTCGCCGCCAAAGTGAGCGCTGTGGTCGCCCAAGAGCCGACAATATTGGTTTCCTACGGCTTGAAGCTTCCGCGCAGCAGGCGTCCGGGCATGGCCACTATGGCTCTCGCGGCTTCCCTTGCGATAGTGGCGGTCATCGTCGGCAAATCGGTGAACGACCATGCAGAGGTATTCCATACCTTGGCCCATAACCAATCGGTTTCTGCTCAAATGGCTGCAAAATATACCGATCAAGCCGACAGCCAGTTCAATGACTATCTCGTGATGCACAACGAAACCGCATACATGGCAGGTTCGGCGGCCATGCTTCCATATGTCCGAGTTGCCGGCTCAAGTCCGGAACGCTAGTTAAATGGCGGAATTTCGCATGAATAAGGTAGTCTCGCGGCTGTTTTACCTTACTTTTTTAGCGTTATTTATGTTTTCAATTGCCACGGAGGGTTTCGCCGATGATAGTGAAAGCGAAGCCAAAGCGTGGTTAAGTGCCGCGCAACTCGCGTCTACCACGCTGAATTATCGCGGCATAGTCAGTTACATGAAAGACAACCAAATCGAAAGTCTGCATGTCTTTCATGGGGTCAGCAACGGAGTGGAGCAGGAGCGCCTGCTATCGGTGAACACACCGATGAGAGAGGTTTTGCGGACAGCGGATAAAGTTACATGCTATTATCCTGACACAAAATCCATTTCAGTCGACAGTAAGCCATTGCGCCAATCTATGTTGTTAGGTTTGCCAGACGATCTAAACAATTTGTCAAAACATTACACATTTTCGTTGGGCGAAGTCGAACATGTGGCTAGGCGGCCATCCCGCTTGGTATCCATCCAGCCCAAAGATGATTTGAGGTTTGGACGAAGGCTGTGGATAGATGTGGAAAGCAAGCTGCCGCTTAAATTTGAATGGTTGGATGGCAACAAAGTTCTTGAGCAACTGGTGTTCAACTCATTGTCTTTGGAAAAGTCCATCCCTCCCGAGGAATTGGCGCCTTCCACCCAAGTAGATGGGACGTGGAAGACCAAGCGGCATGAAACGCTTCCAGCCGAATCCCTGATCTGGACTCTGGATGGTGTGCCTGATGGATTCCATATGATTTCCTACACGCGCCTAAAGCGAGACTCGAACAATCGGGCCATCGATCATATACTGCTAAGCGACGGTGTTTCTTCAATATCAATATACATAGACCAGTTGATGAGCGAAATATTTACTGCCCAGCCAAGGAAGGTCGGTGCGATAAACTCCTACACACGAAAACTCGATAAGTACTTGGTGACCGTTATGGGGGAAGCGCCGGAAAAAACCGTGCAAACAATTGGTGATGGCATCCATCTGCAGGAATCCGTGGGGAAATGATAGAAGAAGAAGCTTATGTGGCGGAAGTCGAAGATGGCGCGGTTTGGGTAGTGAAAAGCCGCTCATCAGGCTGTTCCGGGTGTTCCGAGCCTTGTCCTAGTTCCTTAGCCAGCCGTTTATTTGTTGAAAAACAGTTTCGCCTTCGGGTTACCTCAGACTTTCCGCTGCATCGGGGCGACAAAATCTTGCTAGGCATTGAGGATGATTGCCTGGCGCGTGTTTCGGTCGGGATTTATTTATTGCCATTGTTTAGCTTTTTCTTAGGGGCTATGACCGGGGTACACTTCTTCGGTTCGGATTTGGCCGGTGTCTTAGGTGGCTTGTCAGGGCTTGGTTTCTGTCTAGCCAGCTTCAAATACTTTAAGCTCTTCGAACGCGAAAGCTACCGCCCCGTGGTTCTCCGTAAAATCAATTAATTCTTTTCCCTTACTCTTTTATCTTATGTCAGACAATGACTTGGGAGTTTGTCATGTTTAAGAAAATGCAAACCTGCGCATTATTCATCGTAGGCTTCGTTGCCATGCCATTGCTGGCGAATGCGGTTGAACTGCCTGATTTCACCACTCTGGTTGAAAAAAACAATACGGCGGTGGTCAATATCAGTACCACACAGAAAATAGCCGCGACCGATAGGCCGCAACTGCCGGAAGGATTAGACATTCCCGAGGGCACACCCTTAGACGAGTTTTTCAAACACTATTTTGGCGAAGGCGGACCGGGCGGGGGGCAAGGTGAAGGGGGGCAGCCTAGTGAAGTAAAATCCCTAGGCTCGGGCTTCATCATTTCAGCGGACGGTTACGTCCTCACTAACCAGCATGTGGTAAAGGATGCCGATGAAATTGTGGTGCGCCTGCAAGATAGGCGTGAATTGGTTGCCAAGGTAGTCGGTTCGGACAAGCGCAGCGACATTGCTTTATTGAAGATTGACGCAAACAACCTGCCGGTTTTGAATATCGGTTCCTCCGAAAATCTTAAGGTGGGGTCTTGGGTGTTAGCCATAGGATCACCTTTCGGCTTTGATCATTCGGTGACTGCAGGTATCGTCAGTGCGAAGGGCAGGAGCTTGCCCAGTGATAATTATGTACCTTTCATCCAAACCGATGTAGCCATCAATCCTGGAAACTCAGGGGGGCCTTTGTTTAATATGGATGGTCAGGTGGTGGGTGTGAACTCGCAGATTTACAGCCGGACAGGGGGTTCGATGGGGATTTCATTCGCCATCCCAATCGAAGTTGCCATGAAAGTGGTTGCTCAGTTGAAGACCAACGGCCATGTGTCCAGAGGTTGGCTGGGAGTGCAGATTCAGGATGTAACCCGTGAGCTGGCGGAATCTTTTGGCATGAAAAAGCCCCAAGGCGCTTTGGTTTCCAAGGTGTTGCCGAAGAGTCCCGCAGAGGCGGCAGGCTTGCAAATTGGCGATATCATCACTGAATGTAACAAGCAAGAGATAATATCGTCAGCAACACTGCCTCCTCTAGTGGGCAATGCTAAGATCGGCGAAACGGCCACTTTGACCCTGATACGCCAAGGCCAGACCAAAGAGGTCCAAGTCAAAATAGGAATCTTGCCGGAGGAGGAGGAACCCGTTGCCAGCGCACCTGAGGCGGGCGGCAAAGAGGTTGATCGATTGGGACTCAGTGTTTCCGGCTTAACCGCCGAGCAGAGGGAGCAATTGGAAATCAAGCTGAATGGCGTGCTGGTTCAAGATGTCAAGCCGGGGGCAGCGATGGACGCGGGAATTCGCCGTGGTGACGTGATCTTGCGCATTCAAGACCAAGCGGTCAAGGACGTAAAGCAATTTAATGATATAGTCAAGGGACTGCCGAAAGGCAAGTCCATTGCCATGCTGGTGCAACGCAGGGGCGGTTCGCAGTTCCTGGCATTAAAACTTAAAGACTGAACCCGTGACCGACCTAAACCACATCCGTAACTTTTCTATTATTGCCCATATTGACCACGGCAAGTCTACCTTGGCCGACCGGTTCATCCAGCTTTGCGGAGGATTAAGCGACCGTGAAATGGAAAACCAAGTGCTTGACAGCATGGATATCGAAAGGGAGCGAGGCATCACCATCAAGGCGCAGAGCGTGACCTTGGACTACAAAGCGCGGAATGGCCGGACCTATCAATTGAACTTCATTGATACGCCCGGCCACGTGGATTTTTCCTATGAGGTTTCGCGGTCACTGGCCGCTTGCGAGGGGGCGCTGCTGGTCGTGGATGCAGCGCAGGGTGTCGAAGCGCAATCTGTGGCAAACTGTTATACTGCGATGGAACAAGGCTTGGAAGTGCTGCCGGTGCTTAACAAAATTGATTTGCCCTCGGCCGACCCCGACAAGGTGATAAAGGAAATTGAGGAAATCATCGGCATTCCGGCCGAGGACGCCGTCAGGATCAGCGCCAAGACCGGCCTGGGAGTAATCGACGTGCTGGAACAACTGGTGGACAGGATTCCGCCGCCGCAAGGCGATTCCAATGCACCGTTGCAAGCCCTGATCATTGATTCTTGGTTTGACAACTATTTGGGCGTGGTGTCTTTGGTGCGGGTGAAAAACGGCACGATGTCCAAAAAACAAAAAATCACCATCATGTCGACTGGCAAAAGCCATTTGGTTGAGCAAGTCGGCGTATTCACCCCCAAGCGGCTGGAAAAAAATGTACTGGGTCCAGGGGAAGTGGGTTTTATGGTGGCTTCCATCAAGGACATTTACGGTGCCCCGGTCGGAGACACCATTACCACGACTGACAATCCTGCCGTGGAACAGTTGCCGGGCTTCCAAAAAGTCCAGCCGCGCGTGTTTGCGGGCATTTTTCCAGTGGAGGCCGACGATTATGAGAATCTTAGGGAGGCGCTGGGCAAGCTGAATTTGAACGATGCCGCTCTACAATACGAGCCGGAGACTTCACAGGCCTTGGGGTTTGGCTTCCGCATCGGTTTTCTGGGCATGTTGCACATGGAGATCATCCAAGAGCGTTTGGAGCGCGAATACGACTTGGATTTGATCACATCAGCACCGACCGTGATTTACGAGGTCACCACCGCAAAAGGCGAAACAATCCAGATCGACAATCCGTCCAAACTGCCGCCTCCGAACGAAGTTGATGAAATTCTTGAACCTATAATCCAGGCAAACATCCTAGTGCCGCAGGAGTATCTCGGTTCTGTCATTAATCTTTGCATAGAAAAGCGCGGTGTGCAGAAAAAGATGCAGTTCATGGGGAGCCAAGTGGCGCTCAGTTTTGAATTGCCCTTGAGCGAGGTAGTGCTTGACTTTTTCGACCGCCTAAAGTCGGTGAGCCGTGGTTTCGCATCCTTCGATTATGAGTTTCTGAGGTTCCAACCCGCGCCTCTGGTCAAGGTCGATATTTTGATCAACGGTGAACGGGTTGACGCGCTCTCTTTAATCGTACACCGGGATATTAGCCAGAATCGTGGCCGCGATCTGGTCGAAAAGATGAAGGAACTGATCCCTCGGCAGATGTTCGAGGTAGCCATACAGGCCGCCATAGGCTCAAAAATCATAGCCCGTTCCACGGTCAAGGCGATGAGTAAGAACGTATTGGCGAAATGCTATGGTGGTGACACCACACGAAAGAAAAAACTACTAGAAAAACAAAAAGCTGGCAAAAAGCGTATGAAGCAGGTGGGTAGAGTTGATATCCCCCAAGATGCCTTTCTTGCCATCCTACGAGTGAACAAGGATTAAACGATGGATTTTGATTTTGAATTTTTTCTGGTTGCCGCAAGTGCGGTGACCGGCTTAATATGGGCAGGCTGGGCCGTCTATCTGAAGTTCACGCCCCCACAAGCAGGTGGAATGGCCGAGCCATGGCCGGTTGAGTATGCGAAATCCTTTTTTCCGGTAATTTTCATCGTTTTGCTGTTACGCGCTTTTCTGGTCGAACCGTTTAGAATTCCATCGGGTTCAATGATGCCGACGCTGTTGATAGGCGACTTCATTCTTGTCAACAAGTTCACTTACGGTGTGCGTTTGCCGGTATTGCACACAAAGGTCATTGATAATGGCCAGCCCAAACGCGGCGACATCGTGGTTTTCAGGTTTCCCAATGACCCAACCGTCGATTACATCAAACGTGTCGTTGGGTTGCCGGGCGACCGGGTCCAGTATATTGACAAAAAAGTCATCATTAACGGAACGCCGGTGAAGCAAACTTTCCTTACCGTATACCTAGGTGTGGGCAAGGGTAAAGATAATACGGGTGCGGCTTTGATTTCCGAGGATTTGGATTCTGTCAGCCATGATATATTGATTCGTGAGGGACTGCCTTCACAAAAGGCTAGATTTATCCGCCCGGAGGGAGTGATTGTTCCTGAAGGCGAATATTTTGTCATGGGGGATAACCGTGACAATAGCAATGACAGCCGTTTTTGGGGGTTTGTTCCAGAGGGCAATCTGGTCGGTAAAGCCTTTTTCAGATGGATGAGTTTCGACTGGGAGCTAGACGGCTTTCCGGTTGATTTTTCCCGCATTGGAAATAACGTCAAGTAGATTTATTCGATTGGAGGGCCGAACAATGAACTCAATGAAATATCGCCAAAGCGGCATGACGCTCATCAGTTTTTTGGTGGTTTTTATAGTAGCAGGGTTTTTCGTGTTGCTGATATTGAAGATAGTGCCGGTTTACTTGGAAAATTTGAAAATCGTATCCAGTTTGGACGGTCTCAAGAACGAGTCGGGCATAGTCGAAAAGTCGCCTAAAGAAATCAAGCAATTGCTGCAGAAGAGATGGGATGTCAATAGCGTTGATGGAATTACCACAGAGGATAGCGTAGTAATTGAAAAAAAGGGCGGCTTGATGACAATCCAAGTTGCTTACGAGGTGGAAAAGCCCTTCCTAGCCAATATGAGCATATTGGTCAAATTCGACAACAGCGTCACATTAGGTAGTTCGAATTGACCGGAAAGCCTCAGGAATTGGCAAAAAAACTGGGGATTCGTTTCAACGATCCCGAGTTGTTCAAACGGGCACTGACCCATCGCAGCGCCGACAGCGACAATAACGAACGCTTGGAATTTCTGGGCGATTCAGTGTTAGGATTCGTCATCGCCGAATGCTTGTATGAGAAGTTCGGTGATGCCGACGAAGGGGTTTTAAGTCGCTTGAGGGCCATCCTAGTCAATCAGACTTCCCTCGCGCAGTTGGCGAGGCAATTAAGTTTGGGTGATTATCTTATACTAGGCTCCGGCGAGTTGAAGAGTGGCGGGTACCGGCGCGATTCAATTTTGTCCGACGCGGTTGAGGCGATCATGGGGGCAATTCTCAAGGACCAGGGCATGGATGTGGCAAAGGCGTGGATACTGGATTTGTTCGCCGATTCGATTAAACGGATTTCCTTGGATAACTGGAAAAAAGACCCCAAAACCCGTTTGCAGGAATTGATGCAGGGCAGGGGGCTGGAATTGCCTATATACCTGCTTGTGTCCCAGGATGGCCAACCTCACGATCAATATTTCCGTGTCGAATGCAGAATACAACTGATGTCTCTGACAGCCCAAGGTGATGGTGCCTCGCGGAAGAAAGCCGAACAGCAGGCGGCTGAAAATATGCTTGCCAAATTGGAAGAAACAGGCACAAAAGTATGAAAGTTGGCTATGTCGCACTAGTCGGAAGGCCCAACGCGGGGAAATCCACGCTGTTGAACCATCTTGTCGGGCAAAAAATCTGCATCACCTCCCGCCGTCCGCAAACGACCCGCCACCGCATACATGGAATCAAAACCACACCGGCGGGCCAGGCAATATTTGTGGATACCCCCGGCATCCATGCCGAGCAGAAGCGGGCGATGAACCGCTATCTGAACAAGACCGCCAGTAGTGCCTTAGGCGGGGTGGACGTGATTGTTTGGGTCGTCGACAGTTGGAAATGGCATGAGGAAAACGAGGTTGTCCTGGCGCAGTTGCGCAACGTGGCTTGCCCGGTCATCCTAGCGGTCAACAAGATCGACCAATGCGAGGACAAGGAGGCATTGCTGCCTTTTATGGATACTGCCTCCAAACTTTTTGAATTCTCCGCCATTGTACCGATAGCCGCACTGAAAAACCTCAACTTGGACCGTTTGGAAGAAGCTATCATGGGTTTGTTGCCGGAAGGGGAACCCATTTATCCAGAAGACCAAGTCACTGACCGGACAGAACGTTTTTTCGCGGCGGAAATCATCCGCGAAAAACTGATTCGAAGCTTGGGACAGGAGGTACCGCATGCGATCACCGTGCAAATCGAGCAATACAAGGAAGAAAAAGACCTGACCCGCATCCATGCAGTTATTTGGGTTGAGCGTGAGGGGCAAAAGGTCATCGTCATCGGCAAGAACGGCGAGGTGATGAAAAAAGTCGGCCAGCGGGCGCGGGAGGAAATGGAAAAAATGTTTGAGCGCAAGATATATCTGAACCTCTGGGTCAAAGTGAAGAAGGGGTGGTCGGACAGCGAGAGTGCGTTGCAAAGTTTAGGCTATAGCGAGTAATACGGGGCAAACAGATGGGAACTGCGGCTTACGAAATAGATGTGATTGCTTGGGCACAGGAACAATCCCGACTATTGCGAGCCGGGCAGTTTTCCTTGCTGGACATAGAACATATTGCCGAGGAAATAGAGGACGTGGGCAAAAGTGAAAAGCGCGAGTTGCGCAACCGCATGTCGGTATTATTGGCTCACTTGCTTAAGTGGCAATATCAGCCTGAACGTCAGGGAAATAGTTGGCGGCGCACAATCAAAGAACAACGTAAAGCCATCCTCGGCTGCTTGGACGAGACGCCAAGTCTCAAACCGGATATGCAAGACCCTCACTGGTGGGAAAGGGTTTGGGCCGATGCTATCAGCGCGGTGCTGAAAGAAATAGAACTTGACGGTTTGCCCGAATCCTGCCCTTGGACTTCTGCTGAAATACTTGGGCCTACTTGGCTTCCGGGTGAGAAAGTTTAGGGTCTACTATAACATGAAAATGCTGTATATAAAGATATCCTCATGCTTCACATATCATTTTAAGAAACATACGCCAACCAATCATTTAAACACGTATAATAATACACTAATGGGCTTCCTTCAACGCTGTAAGGCGCAACAGGCATGTTCCGTTGTTTTGGCAACGTCCTTTGTTGACCGTCAAAAAGGCCTATGTGCCATTTTTTCACCGCTAGGAGTCCCGATTTACATTTGTGTACAGCGTTTTTTCTTAAAAAAGAAAAATAATAAAGGACACTCAATCAAACCATCCTG
>CAIZPP010000218.1 GCA_903934875.1 uncultured Methylococcaceae bacterium | reverse complement strand
TTGACATTACGCCGGGCGCTGCCGTAGCAGCGGACCCAACCGCAATGCACAACATGCCCAGGCCTAACCGGGCATGCCTAAATCTACGCGTACTGTTCCATGTGGTTGTAAGCATAATGATGGCCTCTTTGATTCCGTCTGGGATGCTGTGAAATGTGCCGATTAAAACACTTTCTGAAGCAGTTGCAGTATTTTCAGGGCAGTTAGAAGCTACTCTTTGATGTTGTAAAAGTACATTACACTCACTTAGAAAGTCAATTAGAAATTTATTACGTTTTATCATAAAGTTAGTCCAAACAGCATGTTAGAGGCTCCGAACCAAGATAGCGACACTGCACAATTGTTGCTTTCACACTACAGACATGCACCGAAAACAGCATCATGACCCGTCAGTCCCGTTCCGAGTCGGAACCTATCCGGTGAAATGGAAAAGGCATGCGCTCACTTTTGTAGGTCATGAACAGAAATATCCGCAATGTCCAGTTGGACATCGCTTCGCCCCAACGAACACTGCGCTCAGTCACACTGCCGGTAAAAAGATGGCACAGAAATTGGTAGAAAGCCAGCACTAAAATCAGTTTGCCCACCACCATGTTGATGATATTAAACAACACCACAAAAAACAATCGAATGATTGCATTGGAAGGTATCCGATTATTGTTGCTCATATTTTAGCCTTGTTGCAGCAAGTTACGCAAATCAATGGTCGCAGCATTGGCACGGGCAATATAGTTAGCCAAAGTCAACGAATAGTTGGCAAATAGACCAAAACCACCACCATTCAGTATCACTGGACTCAGGAACGGACCTTGACCATCTTCCAACTCATGAATTATGGACTGCAAGGAGACCAATGCAGTTTTGTTGCCCAGAATATCACGAAAATCGAACTCCACCGCCCGCAGGATATGGATTGTTGACCAGCAGTACCCCCGGGCTTCAAAAAAGATGTCATCAATGTTCCACCAAGAAGTTTTTGTCACCGCCACACGCCCATCTTCCTGGCTGATCTGCCTGGCATCGCCTGCACTGGCGCTAAGCCGGTTGGATAGGCTGCCGAGACGCTTTTCAAGAATTTCCAGATATTGGCGTAAATTGTCCGCACGGGAATAGAATTGTGCTTCGTTACCGGAATCGCTAGGTGGACTGGCTCCAGGAACTTTTTTTCTTAAGCGGGCGCGGTAGCGCTCCATGGCTTCGATACCCTTGGAGTATTCAGACTCGGAAGATGGCAACTGCCAGGATTTGTGGTCAAAGTAAAACATTGGCTCTGCCTTGGCCAGATCGGCATCTTCCTTGGACTGCGACTGGGCGCGGGCAATGTGGTTGCGCAAAGCTGAGGTACCATCGCGCAATGAGGTCAACACACCATATTCCCATTGCGGCATGTTGTCTTCGAGCACACCGGGGGGAAACATATCGTTTGACAAAAACCCACCCGGCTTATGCAATAAAGTGTCGGCAATGTGGATTATCGCAGTAGCATAGGCGTACCCAAGAGGCATGTCTTTGGGGTTGTCCACGCCGGCATCTTCCATCGCGACTTGCAACACGTCAAAGCGCGGCTCCTCGTCCCCCCAGTATTCGGCTATTGCAAATAACAGAAGGCCGATGAAAATAATCGCGCCTCCCACTGTCCATAGTGGACCTTTTTCCTTGAGCTTTTTCGGATTAATAATATCCAACACATCGGCATTCGACGTTTTTACTGGGCTTGCTGTTTTCTTTGGCGCTGACATGAATTGGTCCTGTGGCGATTTCCCATACGGGACGATTATAGCTTAGTTCGTGTAACCGGTGCAGTCGGAATAAAATTCGTATAGGGATGTTATCCATAGAGTACTGGGAAATTACTAAAATTCAACCTTCGCGCTTTTTTGCACGGGGATGGGCTTGGTCGTAAACCGCTGCCAGACGCTGAAAATCAAGATGCGTATATATTTGTGTGGTGGCGATGCTGGAATGGCCAAGCAATTCCTGCACCGCACGCAAATCGCCACTTCCTTCCAGCATATGGCTGGCGAAGGAGTGTCGCAGCCTATGCGGATGGATGCGGGCATCCAAACCAAGCTTCACCCGCCAGCGTTCCAGACGCTGCTGGACGCTACGCGGGGCTATACGCTGGCCCAATCGGCTGAGGAACAAGGCCGACTGCGCATCCCCGGCGTAAATCACCCGAGTTTGCAACCAGAGACGTATCGCCTCACAGGCTTTGCCGCCAACGGGAACATAGCGCGAACGCTTGCCTTTGCCCGAGCGGACGAAGACCGAACCGGCATCCAAGTCAATATCGGGGCAATCCAGATCGGTCAATTCGCTCAGTCTAAGTCCCGAAGAATAGAATAACTCCCACATCGCGACATCGCGAACCTCAAGCCCGTCGTCCTGCTGGGCATCCAGCATTGAAGCCATGCTGTCCACATCCAATGGCTTGGGAAGCTTGCGGGGAGCCTTCGGGGCGCGGACCCCACTGGCGGGATTCAGGTTGATGTGATGCTCCGCTATTAAAAAATTAAAAAAACCTCGGATAGACGACAACTCCCTTTGCAGACTGCGGCTCCCCATACCGACCCGGTGGCGTGCGGCAATATGTGCGCGGATGTGATGTTCGCGCAATGCCTCCCAAACATCCAGCCCGATGCTGTCACAATAGGCAAGCAATCGGAACAAGTCTAGGCGGTATGCTTCGAGCGTGTGCTCGGACATGCGCTTCCGTATTTGCAACATGTCGAGATATCGGTCCAACTGTTGCTGTGCGCTTGGCCCCATCCCTAATCCCTTGCGTTGGCTGGCAACAGGGAAACAAAACGCGCTGCCACCACATCACTCAATTGAGACAGGAAGAGATTGCCCATAGCCGGTTCAAAACGTTGCGGGTCGCGGCTGCCGATGGCGAGCACGCCTTTGAGTCCGGCATGTTGCAGGGGAACAAGGGCGATGGACTCGACTTCAGTGGCATCAGTGCCAAATAAAAATACCACTTGTTCACGGCTGGGTTTTCCGCATTCCGGCTTGCCTTCCTCTAGGATTTGCTTGAAGTGGGAAAGCTGAGGGCAGTCCTCGCTAACACAAAGGTCGCCAACAGGGCAATCGATAACGGGTTGGATTAAGCGCACCGCGACAAAGTCGGCTTGGAAACAATCCTGCAATAGCCAGCGCAGGGCGGCCAGCGCGTCCTCCAGTGAGGCCGCATCCAGCATGGCGATGGTAAGTTGGTGGAAGCGGCGCAACAATGTATCGTTTTCCCTTGCGATTTGAAGAATATTGTTCAATTGCGCTTGCAATTTGCGGTTTTTATCCCGTAACAGCTCGATTTGCCGCGTCACCAAAGAAACCGCCTCACCACAAGGGTGGGGCAGTTTCAAAGTTTCCAGGCAGTCTAGATGGTGTTGGAAAAAATCGGGGTGACGCAAAAGCCAGTCCTCAATTTCGAATGCCGTGATTTCCCCAGGGCTGCATGGCTCGGCGTTTTTCAATTTCATAGCTCAATCATACCTACAAATACGGTGACAGCCGGCCCGGTCATAAGCACCGTATTGCCCCGGCCAAGCCAACTAATGGATAAGGAACCGCCGGGCAAATCCACTTGCACCGGACTTTTGAGCAAACCCTGCCCTACTCCAACGACCACAGCACCACAGGCGCCGCTGCCGCAGGCCAGGGTTTCGCCACTGCCACGCTCGTAAACACGCAAGCGTATATGGTGGGGGTGCAAGACTTGCATAAAGCCGACATTGACGCGCTCAGGAAACAAGGCATGGCTTTCCAAAACCGGCCCCAATGATAAAACCGGCGCGTCATCAATGTTATCCACCAACAGCACGGCGTGGGGATTGCCCATCGACACCGCCCCGAACGCCCATGACTTACCCTCCACATCAATGGAGTACGTCACTGCCTCGCGATCAGCTTTGAGCGGAATTTGTGCCGGCTCGTGCCGGGGTAGCCCCATGTCAACGGTAATATTACCACTTTCCCCGCGCCGCAATAGCAGGCTTCCATTTTGCGTGTCCACCCGGACCTCAGGCTTGTCGCTAAGCCCTTGTTCATGGACGAAACGCGCAAAACAGCGTGCTCCGTTGCCGCACTGCGCCACCTCGCTGCCGTCGGCATTGAAGATACGATAGCGAAAATCCGCATCTGGGTTTAGCGATGGCTCCACTAACAGCAACTGGTCGCACCCCACACCAAAATGGCGGTCCGCAATGCGGCGAATCTGTTCAGAGGTCAAATTGACCGCCTGCCTGATGGCATCAATGACCACAAAGTCGTTGCCCAGACCGTGCATTTTGGTGAATTTAAGGATCATGGGGTATCATGACTCCTTCCAACTCCAAAAACCAGAAACTTCCATGTTTTTCCCAACGGAAGGTGTATTGGCGATTGATGACAATGTTGATAGGTTTTGTGGTGTCTCCGACTTGTTTAGTAAGCGTTTTGGGCCTAACTACTGTCCCTTCTGAAATGTCATAAGTCCAGCATTTAGCCTCCTTCTTCTTAGGGAAGACAAAACCTTCCCGGTCATTCATGACCAGTGCGACACCTTTATTTGCTATTTGTTCTTCGCAATATCTTTCGAGGAGATGCAGATCTAAATAAACATCCTTCATGAATATATCGGTTGCACCACGGTTTCCTCCCGATGAGGCTTTTTTTCGGTAACACTTGACCTCAATGGCTATTTTGAAAGTATCATCCATTTTTGTTCCTATCACTAAGATATCTATTTCCCTAGATTTCCCTTCAACATTTACCCCGACTTCTAATTCAACGTGGCTGGTTTCATTACTTTCCAATGTAAAAAAAGGTAAGGTTTCAGTAAGGATTTTGGCATAGTGCAATTGCATGGAGGCTTCCTTATTGATGTTGATAATACCCGCTCCAACTTTTTTCGCAAACACATTCCAGGCAAAGGATATTGCCTTTCTGAGTCTTTCTTCAAAACTCCCACTCAAAAAATCAACTTCAAGCATCATATAGACAACATTGCCTCCCCTGCATACAAATCCGCTAAAGTCTCCCTAGCCCGCACCAAGTGCGCACTATCCCCATCCACCATCACCTCAGCCGGACGCGGACGTGAATTGTAATTTGAACTCATGCTGAAGCCATAAGCGCCGGCGGAACGCACCGCCAGCAAATCGCCCTGGAGAATCGCCAATTCACGTTCTTTGCCGAGGAAATCCCCAGTCTCGCAAACCGGACCTACTATGTCCCAGACTTTAGCTCCGCCATTGCCGCCTTCTCGCACCGGCAGTATCGCCTGCCACGCATTATAAAGCGCCGGCCTTAACAAGTCGTTCATACCCGCATCGACAATGGCAAAATTTTTCACGCTATTGGATTTTAGATATTCCACCTTGGTCAACAGTATGCCGGCATTGCCCACAATGGCCCGCCCCGGTTCGATCAGTATTTCATAGGGCGCATCCATGAGCCTTGCATTGACAGCCGCCGCCAATTCATAAGGTTCAGGCGGTTGCTCGTCGCGATAACATATCCCCAGCCCGCCGCCCAAATCCAGATGGTGCAGACGAATCCCGCGTTGTTGCAGAGCTTCCGTCAACGCCAACACTCTATCCAGGGCATCCAGGAATGGTCCGGTGCTGGTGAGTTGGGAGCCAATATGGCAGTCCACCCCAACCACTTGCAAATTGGGGAGGGAGGCGGCTCGCTCATACTCAGACAAAGCCATCCCTATGTCGATGCCGAATTTGTTTTCCTTTAGCCCGGTGGAGATATAGGGATGGGTCTGTGCGTCCACATCCGGGTTGACGCGTAGGGAAACCGGGGCCTTCACCCCCAGCCTACCTGCGAGCCTGTTGATCCTGTCCAATTCACCCGGCACCTCCACATTGAAGCAGCGGATGCCGGTTTCCAGTGCCCGGAGAATTTCGTCTTCGCGCTTGCCCACTCCAGAAAACACAATCTTGCCGGGAATTCCGCCCGCCGCCAATACCCGCTCCAACTCGCCCAGCGACACAATATCGAAGCCGGAGCCTAAACGGGCCAGCACATTCAGCACGGCGAGGTTGGCATTGGCCTTTACCGCATAGCAAACCAAGTGCGGCCTAGCGGCAAGAGAATTGTCAAAAGCGCGCCAATGCCGTTCCAATGTGGCGCGGGAATACACATAACATGGCGTTCCGTAGCGTTCGGCAATGCCCTCCAAAGACACGGCTTCGGCACACAGGACACCCTCTCTGTAATTAAAATAATCCATGGCGCTACGGGTCTTTATTTGGTTGTGGACTGGGTTGGGGTGGTGTCGGTATTTGAGCGGGAACAACATCTTGGGAACCCTGCGGGGGTTTCTGCTGCCGACTCGGCACGGGGGCGGATAGGGGCTGCGCGCCTGCAACCGGCTCGGGCGGTGGAAGGTACAGAGGGCCTTTAAGTCCGCAACCGGCCAAAAGACAGAAGACTTGGCAGAGGGCAAAAACACGGAGAGCTGAAATCATGGGCTTGTCGGTAATGCTCAATTTCTAGTAGAGTGTTAACAAAATGAGACTCTTTCCATCTTGATTTGGGTTTGCCTGCCATTCTAAAGCAAAACCCCTTACTTGCCCATTGAAACTAGACGCATAAAAACAATTTGCAACCCGAAAAATTCCAATCCGCCGTCCTTGCCTGGTTTGACCGGGAAGGGCGCAAAAACCTGCCTTGGCAAACCGAGCCCACGCCTTACCGGGTCTGGGTGTCGGAGATCATGCTTCAGCAAACCAAGGTCAGCACCGTGATTCCCTATTTTCTGCGTTTCATCGAACGATTTCCCAACCTGCAATCATTGGCTTTGGCAGCGGAGGAAGAGGTGCTCGGCTATTGGGCGGGATTGGGCTATTACGCCCGCGCCCGCAATCTGCGCAAGGCCGCCTTGGTTGTGCTTGAATGCTACAATGGCACACTGCCCGCCGACGTGGAGGCTCTGGCCGGGCTTCCCGGCATAGGCCGATCCACCGCCGGGGCGATTGTAAGTTTGGCCGCGGGGTTGCGGGCCCCCATTCTGGACGGCAATGTCAAACGTGTCCTATGCCGCTTTGCCGCTGTCCAAGGCTGGCCGGGAGAAGCCAAAACCTCACGCGAGCTTTGGCGCATCAGCGAAACTCTGACGCCATCCACGCGTGTCGCAGATTACACCCAGGCGATGATGGACTTGGGCGCAACTCTTTGCACCCGCAGCAATCCAACTTGTAGCCGTTGCCCGCTGCAAAGCGGTTGCCTCGCGTTTCGGCATAGGCTCACAGGGGAGCTGCCCGCACCCCGACCAAAGAAAGACATGCCCGAAAGGCATTGCTTGATGTTAGTTCTGTGCGATGGAAAAGGGCGATTTTATTTGGAAAAGCGGCCACCGGCGGGAATCTGGGGCGGGCTTTGGAGTTTCCCTGAGTTTGGCAGCCATGCCGAATTGGCCGCGTGGTGCCAAATACGGAATGTAAACTCAGAACTTAAAGCTCTACCCGAACGGAGGCACACTTTCAGCCATTATCATCTGGACTATGTGCCCGTGGTCGGGCAGGCCGGACAGTTCAAGGAAATCGCGGAAAACAGTGTCGGCTGGATCAAACCAGGGGAAACCAGCCCCTTGCCGGCCCCAGTCGGGCGATTGCTGGCAGAACTTGGCGAATTCGCTTTACAGCATTTTTAACATCAAAGAGTTACTTTTAGGTTATATCACTGATGTTACGCAGTCATCGCTAGAGGATGGCAACTTGTGGAGTGCGGCGACTCGTCGCCGCTGGACACAGAAGGCGGCGACGAGTCGCCGCACTCCACAACATCCGGGCTACAGCCTACACGGTTGCGTAACATCAGTTATATCATTTTGCAAGGCACATACACACAAGATGGTCTAATTAAGCGTCCTTTATTATTATCCTTTGTTAAGATAAAAATGCTGTAC
>CAIZPP010000217.1 GCA_903934875.1 uncultured Methylococcaceae bacterium | reverse complement strand
GTGCTTCTTGCGGGTGGGTTTTCAGCGGGCCTGTCGGCAACATCAGTTTGATCCAGGCACAGCACCACGCAGTCATGTTCCAGTCCGTCCAATGACAACGGTTCAGTCAAGTGGCTTTGGGTCAGTAATAACGGAGCTTGGCTGTCATCCAGCATGTACTGGATGCGGGCGGCGGGGTAGCTTGGGTCTATCGGCACATAGGCTCCGCCCGCCTTGAGTATCGCCAGCAGGCCGATGATCATGTCCAAGGAGCGCTCTACCGCTATCGCAACCAGGGGGTTGCCGCTTAACAAGGGCTTTCCGTCCTGTTTTGCAAGGCTCAGCAGGTAATGGGCCAGCCGGTTGGCCTGGGCGTTAAGCTGGCTATAGCTTAAAGATTCGTCTGCAAAAACCACGGCAATAGTGTCGGGCGTGGCATCAACCTGCGCCTCAAACAAATCGACGAGGCTTTTGTCTTGCGGATAATCGGTTGCCGTGTCGTTCCAGGCTTGCAGTTGCAATGCTTCTGCCTCGGTCATCACCGGCAAGGCTTGAATCGCTGCATCGCCATTGTTGAGCGCTGCGGCTAAAATGCCGACGAACCGCCCCTGCAAGGCTTTAACCTCAGCCGCGTCAAAAAAACCAAGGTTGTAGACAAAATCAAACTTCACTTCGCTTTCGGCGTGAAAGTCACGCACAAATATCATCAGCGGGGTTTGTTCAAAGCCATGCAACAGGGCAGAAAAATGGCTGTCCAGGCTGTCAAATCGGGCATCATATTCATGATTCTCATATGACAGGCTGACATCGAACAACGCCGAACGCCCGCTGCCGGAACTGACCGCCCGGTTCACTTCACTGACCGGAAAGCGTTGCTGCCGGTAGTTCGCCTTCAGGGTTTTGTTAATCGCCTGCAACAGTTCGGCAAAGCTTAGTTCTTGGCCAAAGTCAAACAGGGTGGGACTGACCCCCGTGAACAGCCCCGCCGTCTGTTTGAAGCTGGCATTGGCGCGGTTCAACACGGGCAGGCCGATGGCAAACTCGTTACGTCCGCTGGTTCGGGTGAAGTACACATACAAGGCCCCCAGCAGCACGTGGAAGGTGCTGGCCTGATGGCGTTTCGCCAGCTCGCCTAATTGTTGGTAAAACGCCCTGGGCAGATACAGCGCCTCGCAGCCGCTGGCGGCCAGCCTGCCTGGGGTACGGTAACGCGGCATCAACAGCGGCTCGGGGGCTTTGGGGTATTGCGCCAGCCAATACTGGCGCTGTTTTGCAAACACGCCGGACTCGACGTAAGCCCGGTCATTGTGGATGAAGCCGGTGTACGAGGGGCTGTCCAGACTAGGCGTCTCGCCCTTGGCCAACTGCGTGTAGATCTCCGCCAGCGAGCGGTTCAGCAGGGCAACAGCAAAGCCATCGGCAATCAGATGGTGGTATTGCATCAGCCAGTAATATTCCGTCTCGCTGATTTTAACCAGGTCATAGCGGAACAAGGGCTGTCCGTCCAACTCAAACTTTTCCACAAACCGCTGTTGCATCCAGGCGAAAGCCTGTTCTTTGCCCTGCCCGGAGAAATCATGCAGCGGCACCTGGACCGTCATGGAGGCGGCGTAGGTTTGCAGGGGGATGCCGTCTTCATCGCGCTCTTTAACCAATAAAGTGCGCAGGGTGTCGTGCTTTTCGGCCAGCAGGTTCGCCGCCTGTTGGAACAGTCCGGCATCCATTGGCCCCGGCAGCCGCACCTGGCCGCCGATGTTGTACAGCGGCAGGTCGTCGTGCAGCATCTGCTCAAACCAGATTTCCCGCTGCGGCGAGGTCAGCGGGTAGCGCGGCGTGGCGTTTTGGCCGAGCACGAAATCCCTAAGCAGTGCCTCGGGCTGGCTGACCGCCTGTTCCAACAAGGCCGTGTAGCCTTCAACCCAATAGCGGATGGTCTCAGGTTTAAACAGGGCTTTGTCAAACAGGATGGCCCCGTCAATGCCGGACTGGGTTTCAAACAGGGTGAAGACTATGTCCAGATTGGAGCTGGCGACATTTTCATCGTGCGCCCGCCAGGCCTCCACCTGCAAGCCGGGCAGGGTCAATTCGCCTTGCCCTGGCGTGTTGACCAGGTTGAACATCACTTGGAAGTACGGGTTGTAGGCGGTTTGCCGTCCGGGGCGCAGGTGTTGGACCAGATATTCAAACGGCATGTCCTGGTGGGCATAGGCTTCCAGGGCGTTGTGGCGCACCTGTTTGAGCAAGTCGATGAAGCGGTCGTTTTGCGACAAACGGGTTCGGAGCACCAGCATGTTTAACAACAGCCCGAGCAAGGCGTCGGTGTGTTGTTGGTGGCGCATCACCAAGGGGATGCCGACGCTGATGTCGCGCTGCCCGCTGTAGCGTTGCAGCAGCAGCACGAAGCCGCTGAACAGCACCATGTGCAGGGTGCAGCCCTGTTGTCTTGCCAACTGCTTGAGTTGCGCCGTCAGTTCCGGGGCAATCTTCAACTCGACCACGCCGCCTTGGTTTTGCTGGGTTTCGGGCCTGGTGAAATCCGTCGGCAGCTTGAGCAATTCGGGGGCGTCGTGCAGTTGAGCTAGCCAGAAGTCCATTTGCCGCTGTAATACATCGCCCTGCAGACACGACCGTTGCCAGGCGGCATAGTCGGTGTAGTCCATCGGCAGTGCGGGAAGCTCGGGCGTTTGCCCTTGGCTCAATGCCGTGTACAGCGTTTGCCAGTCCCGCAGCAGGATGCCGGATGACCAAGCATCGAAAATGATGTGGTGGACGGTCAGGAACAGGTAATGCTCCTGTTCTGCGGCTTTAACCAGGCGGACGCTAAACAACGGGCCGGACTCAAGGGCAAACGGCTGCCGGATGGCTTCCTGCTGCAATTCCATCAGGCGCGGTACGCGCAGCACTTCGGGCAGATGGCGGATGTCCAGCGTCGTCAATGGGTCATAAGCAGGCAGCACCGCCACGCCGACTTCGCCGCCGATTTGTGGGAAACACAGGCGCAAACTTTGATGGCGGGCGACCAGTGCCGAAAATGTTTGCCGCAACGCGTCTTCATCCAGGTGTCCTGCCAGTTTCCAGGCATAGAACATATGGTGGGCCGTGTCCTGGGAGTCGAACTGGCTGAGCAGCCAGAACCATTGCTGGCTGAAGGACAGGACTTTAGGCGCGTGGTCGGCTTGCCTAGTAATCGGCGGCAAAGCCTGTGTTCCGCTGGCGTTGTCGATGGCAGTTGCCAAATTTGCAAGTTCGGGGTGTTCAAAGAGTGCCCGTATCGGCAGTTCCACCTGAAAACTTTCGCGGATGCGGGCAACCAACTGGGTCGCCAGCAGCGAATGCCCGCCCAATTCAAAGAAGTGGTCGTTGCGGCCGATGGCATCGCGCTTGATGACGTTCGCCCAACACACCGCCAGCAGTTCTTCGGTCGGAGTGTTGGGTAGGCTAAAACCGGTGGACGGTTGAAACTCGGGTACAGGCAGGGCTTTGCGGTCGAGTTTGCCGTTGGGGGTCAAAGGCAGGCTGTCCAGAATCATGAAACTGGCGGGGATCATGTAGTCGGGCAGCCTGGCTTTGAGCCAGTCGCGAAGGCTGTCAATGAATAACGCCTCATCAACCCTTAATCCTTCACTTTCGGCAATGGTCAGGTAAGCCACCAGCCGTTTGTTGCCGTCTGCTTCATACAGACTGACCACGGCTTCCTTAATGCTTTCAAACTGCTCTAGCACCGCCTCAATTTCACCGAGTTCAATGCGGAAGCCGCGCAACTTAATCTGCTGGTCGATGCGCCCCAAAAACTCCAGATTGCCGTCGGGCAGCCACCTCGCCAGGTCTCCCGTTTTGTAGATTCGTTCAGTTTTGCCGGACAGTTCAACTTCGATGAACTTTTCAGCAGTAAGCTCGGAGCGGTTCAGATAGCCACGGGCAACCCCTCCACCGCCCACCAAAATCTCCCCAGGAATGCCGATGGGCACGGGTTGAAAGTGTGCATCAACCAGCCAAACTGTTAGATCGGGAAGCGGCTTGCCAATCACACTGCCGGATTGAGTTTGCCCACGCGTGATGGGATAAAAAGTGACATGGACGGTGGTTTCGGTAATCCCGTACATGTTGACCAATTGCGGCTGCTGGTCTCCGTGACGGTCAAACCAAGGTTGTAACGCCGCAAAATCCAAGGCTTCACCACCAAAGATGACCAGTCGCAATGAAAGATCGTTTGGCTGCGTGTCAACATTGATTAATTGCTTAAAAGCCGAAGGGGTTTGGTTGAGCACCGTCACTTTTTGCTCAATGAGCAATTGGTAAAAAGCTTCGGGGCTGCGGCTGGTGAAGTAAGGCACAATCACTAGGCAACCGCCATAAAATAACGCCCCCCAGATTTCCCATACCGAAAAGTCAAACGCATAAGAATGAAACAGCGTCCAGACATCGCGGTCGTTAAAGTGATAGTAGTCCTCGGTGGCCGCAAACAGGCGGGTGACGTTAAGCTGTGTCACCTGGCAACCCTTGGAGTGACCCGTTGTGCCTGAAGTGTAAATGACATAAGCCAAATCGCAGGCGGTGCTTCTTGCTATTAGGTTTTCACTCGGTCGGGCAGCAACATCGTTTTGATCCAGGCACAGCACGACGCAGTCATGTTCGAGCTCGTCCAATGACAACAGTTCCGTCAAATGGCTTTGCGTCAGCAGCAGCGGCGCGGCGCTGTCGTCCAGCATGTAGCGGATGCGGGCGGCGGGGTAGCCGGGGTCTATCGGCACATAGGCCCCGCCCGCCTTGAGTATCGCCAGCAAGCCTATGATCATCTCCAAGGAGCGTTCGACAGCGATTGCAATCAGGGGATTGCCGCTTAACAAGGGCTGTCCATCCGGTTTGGCTA
This sequence comes from uncultured Methylococcaceae bacterium, assembly GCA_903934875.1. Classification (GTDB taxonomy): domain Bacteria; phylum Pseudomonadota; class Gammaproteobacteria; order Methylococcales; family Methylococcaceae; genus Methylumidiphilus. The sequence goes on along the minus strand of CAIZPP010000217.1, from coordinate 494 downwards.
GGCTTAGCAGGTAATGGGCAAGTTGGTTGGTTTTGGCGTTAAGCTGACTGTAACTCAAAGATTGGTCTTCAAACACCACGGCGATGTTGTCGGGTGTTCTCTCAACCTGCGCCTCGAACACATCGACGATAGTCTTGTCCTTAGGGTAGTCGGTTGCGGTGTCGTTCCATTCTTGCAGTTTTTGGATTTCTGGTTCCGTCAGCAGGCCTAAACTTCCTATCTGCTGTTCAGGCTTGTCACTCATCGCGGTGAGCAGGCAGGCAAGATGCCCCCACAGGCTCTCTATGCTATGGGCGCTGATACGCCTCTGGTCATAGCCGATCTTAAACCCTAAGCTTTCCCTAGGCATCACCGCCAGCGTCAGCGGGTAATTGGTGTATTCGATCCCCTCGAAGTGTTCAATTTGATAGCTGTCTTTGGCCGGTTCCAGCGCATCGCCCAGCGGGTAATTTTCAAACACCAGCAGGCTGTCGAACAGGGCGGTGCCGTTGGGC
>CAIZPP010000216.1 GCA_903934875.1 uncultured Methylococcaceae bacterium | reverse complement strand
GACGGGGAAGACGTGTGCAGCCGGTTTCTGTTGCTGGAAAAGGAACGCTTCATCCAATACCGCGACGATATCGAACTGATTTTCTTCGAATTGCCAAAGTTCACTTTAAACGAAGGCCAACTGGCGACGGTCCAAGACAAATGGCTGTATTTCGTCAAAAACGCCGGACGTTTAAACGTAGTGCCGCAAGCGCTGGACGAGGAACCGATCCGCGAGGCTTTCGCGATAGCCAACACCGCCGCGCTATCGTCGGCTGAATTGGAGCAGCAGGAGCGGCGGCACGATTTCATTCGGCTGCAACGGGGGGCGCAGGAAAAGGCATTTGAAGATGGGCAAGCCTTGGGCGAGGCCAAAGGGCGGGCCGAAGGCGAGCAAGCCAAGGCACTGGCCGTGGCGCAGAATCTGCTTCCGGTGCTAGATGATGCCGCCATTGCCGCCGCGACTGGTTTGGATTTGGACGCGGTGGCGCAGTTGCGTACAGCATTTTTATCCTAACAAAGGATAATAATAAAGGATGCTCAATCAAACCATCTTGTGTGTATGTGCCTTGCAAAATGATATAACCTAAAAGTAACTCTCTGATATTAAAAATGCTGTATGTTGAAAACGCTGTTGCTGTTTCTGATTGTCGCCTTAAGCCTTTCGGTCAGCGGCTGTGCCGAGTTTGATGACCGTCCATTAAATTCCTCGGCATCGGCAACTCGCATCCAGGCACGCCGTTTAAATGACCCAGGACTACGGCGTTGGGCAGTCAGCCTGCTGCCTGCCGCAGCGTGGCCACCCAAGGCTTGGGATTTGGACCGGCTGACGTTGGCAGCCATTTACTACCATCCCGACCTCGTGGTGGCACGCACCCAGGCGGAAATGGCCGAGGCAGCCGAAGTGACGGCGGCGCAACGGCCCAACCCCTACATCACGGTGACCCCTACTTGGATCAGCAACTTGGGGCAACTAGCGGCGGCCACGGCAGCGCCTTGGATCGCGGCCAACATTCTCAGCATCCCCATCGAAACCTTCGGCAAGCGCGGATTTCGCATGGACCGCACTGCCTGGTTGTCCGCTGCCGCCCGCTTGCGAGTCGCGGATGCGGCCTGGCAGGCACGTGCCCGTTTGCGGCTGGCGCTGCTGGAGGTCTATGCCGCAGCAGAGGCCGAGCGCCTGTCACAAAACCAATTGGGCATTCAACAGGCGATGACGCAACGGTTGGAGCAGCAACTGGCTGCGGGGGAAATTGCCCGGCCCGAGGTAATCCGCTCGCATATCACCTTGAACCAACTACAGCTCAATGTCCGTGGTGCGCAAAAACGGCGGGCGGAAAGCCGGGTGCTGCTGGCCGCAGCCATTGGGATACCCGTCGATGCATTGGCGGGGATTGAATTCGATTTTGCGAATTTTTCCACGCCACCCCTATTAAACACCCTTCCCCTCCCACATTTAAGGGATGCCGCTTTGCGCGAGCGGCCCGATGTGCTTGCCGCGCTGTCCGACTACGCGGCGGCGCAATCTGCGTTGCAACTCGAAATCGCCAACCAGTATCCTAACATTCAGCTCAATCCCGGTTATACTTGGGAGGTCGGCGAACATCGTTGGTCTTTGGGTGCGATGATGCCTCTGCCCATATTGCACCAAAACCAAGGACAGATTGCCGAGGCCGAGGCCAAGCGGGGCGAATCCGCCGCTCGTTTTGATGCCTTGCAAAAACGGATTCTAGATGACATCGACCGAGTCCGCGCAGGCTTGGATGCGCTGCTCAGCAAATGGGACGACGCAGAAAGGCAAATGGGCATTCAACAAGACAGTCTGCGTTCCGCCCAAGCACTATTCCAGACCGGGGAAACGGACCGGCTGGCCTTGCTTGGCGCAGAATTGGAACTGGCCGCTGCCGAACGCGCCCGCTTGGATGTGCTGGTCGAAACCCAACAGTCTGCCAATGTGCTTGAAGACACCTTGCGCTATCCCATCGCATCCACTCTCACCCCTAGTTTGATAGCAGTGTCCGCAACTAAAGAAGTCCTAAAATGAAACCGGCAGGCTGGCTCAAAGCCATCAGCATGGCTGTCTGCATAGTTTGGCAGGACGGGAGTGTGTTTGCCGAAGAGCCGGAACCCGTCACCTTGGTGGACGTGGAGGTCGGCAAGGTCGTCAAGGCGACGCTACACCGCTACGTCATGGCATACGGCGCGGTGGAAGCGGAGCCTGCCAACGGCGGGAAACCACCCGCCAGTTCCAGAGTCGCCGCCCCGGTCACCGGCATACTGACCCAAATCCACTGCGAGGAAGGGCAACGAGTGGATAAAGGATATCCTTTATTCCTACTGGACACCCGCGCCGCCGATGCCCTAGTCGCCAAGGCGGAAGTGGCGGAGGAATTCGCCGAAAAAAATTTCGCCCGCAAACAGCAGATGGTGGCCGGCGAAAATGTTTCGCGCAAGCTTTACGACGAGGCGGAACAGATACTTCAACTGGCGCGTAAGGATTTGGCCAATGCCCAGACGCAGCGCGAATTGTTGCAGATAACCGCACCCATTGCCGGCACGGTGGCGGCAATCTACTCAAAGGTCGGCGAGGCTGTGGGGCTGAACACTGTGTTGGCCGATTTGATTGACCTAGACCGCTTGGTTGTCGCGCTGCGTGTGCCCAGCCAAGAAGCGGCTTGGCTGCGCCGGGGGCAGTCAGCGGAAATTAACGCCAACGCGCGTGTAGTGGGGAAAATCGCCAACACGCCCGGTACGCAACGCGGGATAGTGTCTTTCATCGGCCCCCAAGTTGACCCCCGCACCGACACCGTGCTGGTGCTACTTTCGCCATCCAAGGGCAGCACTCTGCGTCCGGGGCAATTCGTCAGTGCCCGCATGGTCGTCGAGGAACTGGCTGGACGCTTGGCAGTGCCTGTCGCAAGCGTGGTCAGGCGGGAGGCAAGCAGTGTCATCGCTGTGGTCGAAGGCGACAAGGCCAGGCAGAGGCCAGTCAAGACAGGAATGCGGGATGGCACACTCATCGAGGTGGAAGGCGAAGGTTTGCATGAGGGCCTGGGCATCGTCACGCAAGGTGCCTATGGCCTGCCGCCTGAAACGCGCATCCGGGTGGTGAAGTCAGGTGATTTACAATAATGAATCCACCAAAATCGAAATGAATTCACGAACAACTTCTCCGCAAATCGCCTTGCCAAGCTGGTGCTTGGCGTTCCTTCTGGGAGCGCCAAGCACCAGCTTGGCCTTTGGATGGGATGTTCTTTATTGGATATCACCT
>CAIZPP010000215.1 GCA_903934875.1 uncultured Methylococcaceae bacterium | reverse complement strand
GGTAGCGCATCAATACCAGCAATTCTCAGTTTGGCTCGAAGCCCCGTCATTTCGGCAGGGATGCCGAAATCCAGGCCAAGGACGGTAACAAGACAACGGATTTAAGCCAATCATAATCAATGTGTGCCATCCATGGTCGCTGGATTTCGGCATCCCTGCCGAAATGACGGGGCTATATTTATCGTTTCTTGCCCAAACTGAGAATTGCTGCATCAATACCGCGCATCTTGCCGCATTTTGATAACGGTGTCGCCCTCGGTCATGGGTTGGGGTTCAACCAACTTCCGCAAGCGTTCACACCATGCCGCGTGTTCCTCCTCGGTCACTGGCAAGTGCTTTTCTTCGCCATCTATCACGCCTTGCACATACCCTAAAACCCGCTCGGCCTTGGATTCGGGCAGGGTCTTAACCATTTCATAAATTCTTTCTGCAACGCTTGCCATCGTTTTAACCTCTCGCCTGTTTCTGTTGGATGACCTCGGCGGTCGCCTTTATGCCGCCTTCCGTCCGGGTTCCGGTACTGCATGGCCTATGCTCAAGGCCGCATCAATCCATAGTCGCATGGCGGTTTCCATTTCGCGCACGGCTTCCTGTGGGGTGTCGCCTATTGCGCTGCATCCAGGCAGGTCTGGTGCAATGCAGACGAAAGCCTCACTGCCCTCCTCCCAAAACACTTCAAGCGGGTATTTGGCGTTCAATCCACTGCGCATCAGCGACTTCATTTCGTCCTGGCCAATGTTGGCCCGCCTCGTTCAGTTCATCCCAAACCGCTTCCGCGATGTGCAGCGAACCATAAAGTTGTCGCAGCAACACAAACTGGCCTATGGCGGCCAAATTGGTTAAGGGCGAGGTGTCGCTGACCACTAAACTCCCAAGTCTTCACCCAAGGCCCGCAGGGTTGCCAATTCCTCCGCCAAGTCTTCTGTATCGTAATGCGGGGGAATCTTGCGCGAGGCGAGTATCTGGCGAAACTCCCACAACGACAAACCGGCAAGCTCACGCGCTTTGCCCACACTTAAGCGACGCTGGGCATACAGCGCGACGGCGAGTTCCAGCTTCATGCCATCCACATTTAGGCGGGCGGAGTCGAGGATATCTTGTGGAATATCCAAACGGACGGGTGGGAGTATGGTTTCTTGGGTGGGCGGATGGGTGTTCATTGTTCTCTCTGGGTGAAGCGGAAATTAGCGGTTCAAAACATCGCAGTTCGGTGGTCAGACTAAATACTGGTTAAAAAATGGTTGTATCAAGAGAGTTTTTCTGCCAATTTCTGTAACTCAGGTGCCAATTTATTCACTAATGCCATCATGTAACGCTGTCGGTTGGGGTTTAGGATAGGTACGCCGTCAATGTGGCGAAATTTAACCATATCAATATAAGAGAACTTATTGCCAATGTACGCCTCACCGAAGTCATCACCTTGAGGTCCGCTGTATACATAAGCGTTTCGTAAACCTTGTGCGGAACGCGGGCGCTAATGCGGTTTTGCTTAGAGAGTATGGTTTCCATGAATGCCCCCGATTGTTCTAAAAACCAGAGTATAACACCGACGCGGGGATTTTTTTATGCCCGCCAGTCCTTAGGCTCAGGCGAATTTCCGGGAGTGCGAGTCCCTTGCCCGCGCATTGCCTGGAGGGATGTTTTGGGGCAAGCAACATTCCGAATAGTGTTAATCTGATGTCACGCATGGAGTGGCAAAGCTCGCTTTTGACTGCCAAGGCAAGCCTTGGCACTCCAAAACTAATCGCCGTAGGTCGGCAAAACCGTAGCGGTTTCGGCACCTATGCGTAACATCAGTTAACAAAGGAGAATAATAAAGGACGAATCAAACCATCTTGTGTGTGAATTGCTTTGCAAAACAATATAACTTAACAAGTAACTATTCGATATTAAAAACGCTGTAATCAAGTGAGCAAACCAATTCAGATATCTCTCTTCACTTCATGGCAGATTGTCGCTGCGCTCCTAATCCGCCTAGGGGTTGCCATGGACATGGCAACGCCCCGTAAGTCGTGGGTAAAGGACTCGATGAGGGTGGCAACAGGGGTTTTCGGCTGGGATTTACGGTTAGAGCGTTTGCACATAGCGTTTTAGGCTTGAGTTTCTTTAGCCGGATTGCGGGCAGGCGTTTTAGTGTTTGATTTCGTGGGTCCACATCTATACCAACGGACTCTAAAGCAGTTACTCCCAAGATGGGTTCCGTTCTAAAGCTTATTTCTTCATCGCCTTCGCAAACGCATCGGCAAATGCCCCTTGCGGCTTGGGTTGTTCCGTCGTTCGTTTGTCTTTTTTCCCGCTGCCAAACGGGCGGGTTTGGGTGGCAGCGGTGGACGAAGAGGTGTTTTCGCGTGGCACTTCGGCATCCTTTTTCATGCTCAAGGCGATGCGCTGGCGCTGCACGTCCACTTCCAGCACTTTGACCCGCACCATGTCGCCGGTTTTGACCACTTCGCGGGGGTCTTTGATGAATTTGTCGGCCAGGTGTGAGATATGCACCAGACCGTCCTGGTGTACGCCGATATCCACGAACGCGCCGAAATTGGCGACGTTGGTGACGACGCCTTCCAGTATCATGCCCGCTTTCAGGTCGGTGATTTTCTCCACGCCTTCCATGAACTTGACCGATTTGAACTCAGGGCGCGGGTCGCGGCCCGGCTTTTCCAATTCGTTCAGAATGTCGGTCACGGTGGGCAGGCCGAAACGCTCGTCGACGAAGTTTGCGGCATTGATCCCGCGCAGGAAGCTCGCGTTGCCGATCAGGTTGCGGATATCCTTGCCCGTCGTGCCAACGATTTTTAGCACCACCGGATAGGCCTCCGGGTGTACGGCGGAGGCATCCAGCAGATTGTCGCCGTCCATGATGCGCAAAAAGCCCGCCGCTTGCTCGAAGGTCTTCTCGCCTAGGCGGGCGACTTGTTTCAATTGTTCGCGGTTTTTGAACGATCCATGCTGGTTGCGGAATTCGACGATGTTAGTGGCGATGGTTTGTGACAAGCCAGAGATGTATTTCAGCAGCGCCACCGAGGCGGTGTTCACATCCACGCCGACGGCGTTGACGCAATCCTCCACCACCGCATCCAGGCTACGCGCCAGTTGCGATTGGTTGACATCGTGCTGGTATTGTCCGACGCCTATGGATTTGGGTTCGATCTTCACCAACTCCGCCAACGGGTCTTGCAGGCGGCGGGCGATGGACACCGCCCCGCGCAGCGACACGTCCAAATCCGGAAATTCCCTAGCTGCCAATTCCGAGGCCGAGTAGACCGAGGCCCCTGCCTCCGACACGGTGATTTTGGTGATGCCCAGTTCGGGGTGGCGTTTCATCACATCGGCAACCAATTGGTCGGTTTCCCGCGAGGCAGTGCCGTTGCCTATGCTGACCAGTTGCACCCCATGCAGCTTGATGAAATGGGCCAGGATGGCGATAGACTGGTCCCATTGGTTTTTTGGCTGATGCGGATAGACGGTGGCGGTGTCCAGCAATTTGCCGGTGGCATCGACAATGGCGGCTTTCACGCCAGTGCGGATGCCGGGGTCCAGCCCCATCGTGGCCTTTGGTCCGGCGGGTGCGGCGAGCAGTAGGTCATGCAAATTTTTGGCGAAAACGCGGATGGCTTCCTCCTCGGAGGCTTCGCGCAGGCGCTGCTTCAAATCCAAATCGATGCGGGTTAGGGTTTTTACTTTCCAGGAGAAATGCACCGCGTCCAACAGCCAGCGATCCGCCGGACGGCCTTGGTCGTGAACATTGAAGGCGCGGGCGATAATGGACTCGCACACCGAATGGCTGGCTTCTTCGTCCTTGCCAACGTGTAGGTGGATGTTTAGCACATTCTCGTTGCGGCCCCGCAGCAAGGCTAGGGCGCGGTGGGAGGGGATTTTCGCAATCGGTTCGGCGAAGTCGAAATAATCCCTAAACTTAGCGCCCTCGTTTTCCTTGCCCGCCACCACGGTTGCGGCCAGGATGCCTTCATTCCAGATGCGCTCGCGCAACTCGGCCAGCACGGCGGCGTTTTCGGCGAAGCGCTCCATCAGAATCTGCTTGGCCCCCTCCAGCGCCGCCGCACCGTCGGCCACGCCTTTTTCGGCATTGATGAAGGTTAGGGCTTCGGTTTGCGGGTCGAGGCTGGGGTTGGCGAGCAGATTGTCCGCCAAGGGTTCCAGTCCAGCTTCGCGGGCGGTCTGCGCCTTGCTGCGGCGTTTGGGTTTGTACGGCAGGTAGAGGTCTTCCAGCAGTGTCTTGCTGTCGGCGGCGAGGATGTCCCGTTCCAGTTCCGGCGTCAGTTTGCCCTGTTCGCGGATGTTGGCGAGTATGCTGTCGCGGCGTTCGTTGAGTTCGCGCAGATACGCCAGCCGCAGTTCCAGTGTGCGCAATTGCGTGTCGTCCAAGCCCTCGGTGGCTTCCTTGCGGTAGCGTGAAATGAACGGCACCGTCGCCCCCTCGTCCAGTAAATCCAAGGCGGCTTGAACTTGCCGCTCCCGTACACCCAACTCTTCCGCAATTCGTGCGATGACATCCATACAGCTTGACACCTTAAGGTTAATTTGAATGCCGCGTATTTTAGCAAGATCGGAGGCGCAGGGGGGCAATCAACCTAAAAACGGCGGTAGCAACGGAGAAAAGCCGTTCATGCTGAGCGCAGTCGAAGCATGAGCGGCTTTTCCTCGTTAGCCTTTTGGGTGAGGTGCCAGAACCCGCTTACCCCCATCGACAGGCTCAGGACAGGCTTCGACAGGGTTCAGGGCGAACGGGTTTTTGCTTTTTTTTTTAGGTTAGTCAGGAAACACGCCCGTAGACAGATAGCGGTCCCCCCGGTCGCAGATAATCACCACGATAGTTGCCTGTTGCACTTCGTCGGACAGGCGCAAAGCCGCCGCCACCGCCCCGCCGGAGGAAACCCCGGCAAAAATGCCCTCGCTGGCCGATAACAGCCGGGTGGTTTCTTCCGCCGAGTCTTGACCCACATCCATAATGCGGTCCACGCGCTCGGCCTCATAAATCTTCGGCAGATATTCCTGCGGCCAGCGGCGGATGCCGGGGATTTTCGATTCGCCCTCGGGTTGCACGCCGATGATTTGCACGGCGGGGTTTTTCTCCTTCAAAAAGCGCGAGGTGCCCATGATGGTGCCGGTGGTGCCCATGGAACTGACGAAATGGGTGACGCTGCCTTGTGTGTCACGCCAGATTTCCGGGCCAGTGCCAAGGTAATGGGAGAGCGGGTTGTCCGGGTTGGCGAACTGGTCCAGCACCTTGCCTTCCCCTCGTGCCTCCATCGCGCGGGACAAGTCGATGGCGGCCTCCATGCTGCCTTTGGCGGGGGTGAGGATGATTTCAGCGCCGAATGCCTTCATTGTCGCCCGCCGCTCCGCGCTCATGTTATCCGGCATGATCAAGGTCATCCGATAGCCCTTAATCGCCGCCGCCATCGCCAACGCGATGCCGGTGTTGCCGCTGGTGGCCTCGATTAGCCGGTCGCCGGGTTTGATGTCGCCCCGCTCCTCGGCCTGTTGGATCATGCTCAAGGCCGGACGGTCTTTCACCGAACCGGCTGGATTATTGCCTTCCAGTTTGGCGAGGATGATGTTGGAAGTCTCGCCCGGCAGGCGTTGCAGGCGGACTAAGGGCGTGTTGCCGACGAAAGACTCAATGGTGGGATAGATCATGGCATAAATTCCAACTGTAGGGGCTGTATTGCGCCGAATGTTGAAATTATACGGTCATTTAGAGGTTTGCGGATGGGAATTCAGTTTTCCTATGGAGACTTTCTCGCTCTTCATCTTTGCGCCCTCAGTCCGGCCAATAAGCCTTGTCCAATGCCTGGGCCAAGGAGAAGGGATTGGTCGCGGGGAAAGCCGACTCTGCAATGTTTTCAAAGTCCAAACCAGCCCCCAATCCGGCTCTCAGCTTCGCCGCTTGCTGTTGGGTCCATGCGTAAAAATCCTCTTGGTAGAGTGTGTTACTCATGTTGATAAGCTAAATTCTTAAATGTCGGCATCGATTTCCAAATATTCGGTAATTTTTCAATAACCTATTGTATCTTGCAGGCGAGGTGATAACAAATCAGGCAGGTTGACATCAGCATTCTCATTTTGGCAAATTTTGGCAAAAACGCCGACGAGGCACATTTTAACGCTTTGGCTCAAAATGAGAATTGCCGCAGATGTCCAACCCGAAATGCCAGCCCCGTTTTTCATGGCATAATGACCCTTGCCTACACCGCACGGAACCGCCATGCCCGAGACTTATACACTGCGCATACTCCACCTGTCCGACCTGCACGAGCGCGGCCCGCGTGAGGCTGAGGTTTGGCGCAGGCGACGGGTATTGGGCGAGGCATGGGAATACAATTTAGATGCTTTCTGCGCCCAAGGTCCGATTGATTTGGTCTGTTTCACCGGCGACGCGGCGGACTGGGGCCAGCCTGCCGAATACGCCGCAGCCAGTGAATTATTCCACAGCCTGATGCATAGGCTCGGTCTGCCGCTGGAACGGCTGTTCCTAGTTCCCGGCAACCACGATATCGACCGCTCCCTACATGCTGATGCGTGGCAACAACTGCGTAACACCTACCGGCAAGGCGACGGGCTAACACTGTCGCGCTGGCTGGCGGGCCTAGGCAAACCGCCGCCGGGGGCCGATGCCGCTTGGATGGAACTAGTGCTGGCGCGGCAAGCGGCATACCGGCAGTGGCTGCAGGATTTGGGCCGTGAGGCGCTAGTCCCCGCCGGCCATGCGCATGGCCGCGTCGGCTATCGCATAAGCCTGGATTTGCCCAAACTGCCCTTCCCTGTGCATCTGATCGGCTTGGACACCGCCTGGCTGGCGGGCGATGACGAAGATGCGCAAAAACTCTGGCTGACCGATGAGCAGATTATGCGCCATGCCACGGATGTGCAAGGCAAGCCTCTGTCCGGCCTGCGGCTTGCGTTGTGCCACCACCCGCTATGGGATTTGGCCGACCGCGACCGCGCCAGCCATTTATTGTCGCAACACACCGACTTGCTACTGCGCGGGCATTTGCACAATCCCGAGTTAGTTCGCCGCACCGACCCCGACCGTAGCCTAGTGGAATTGGCGGCGGGCTGTTTGTACGAAGGCCATAGGGCCGACCAATACCCCAATGGCTGCCAACTCGTCACGCTGACCCTCAACAGCCAAGGTCAGCCGGTCAGTGTCGAACCCTGGTTCCGTTCCTGGTCCGAGCGCGGCCATTGGCATGATGACGACAGCCGCTATGCCCACAGCCACCAAGGCCGGGTACACTGGGCCTGCACCCCGCCCGCGCCTAGCAACGGAAGCAACCCGTATGACTTCGCCCACCCCGCCGTGCCGCCCGGTTTTATCGGCCGCGTGGCCTTGTTGAACAGCTTGGGGCTGGCTTTGGAGCAAACCGCCAGCGTTTCCCTAGTCGGCGACCGCCGCATCGGCAAAACCTCAGTGCTGAAGACCTTCGAGACCCTCGCCCGCAATACTGGCCGTAGCGTGAAGTTTTTGAGTGGCGAAGGGCCGGAGGCGGCTTCCTTGTCCGCCTTCCTCTTCGCCATCACCGGAGCCGTGTGTGAAGACCGCGCCGAACCGGCCGCCAATGCACTGTCCACTTGGGCTGCGCGGGTCGGTTTGCCGGGGCTGGCGCCTATTATGCTTTTGGATGAGGCAGAAATCTTCCTGCGCCAGTTTGATTACCGCTTTTTTGAACGGCTGCGCGGAATGCTGGACCGGCTGTGCCTAGTCCTCGCCACCCACCAGCCCATCGACTTGATTTTTGAGCAAATCGGACTCGGCTCGCCGTTTGACAACAAACTGCGCATTGAACGGCTGGGCTTGTTGGACGTTGATGCAGTTGAGTCCCTAGTTCGACGCGGCGATAGCTGGCTGGACGGGGCAGACCACACACTACTGCGCCATTGGGCGGGCCGTCATCCGTATTATCTGCAATTGCTGGGCTTTCGTTTGGTGGAAGCCCGCCGCATGAGCCAATCCCGCGACTCGGCCCTGGACCAAGCCCGGCAAGATGCCTATGCTCGCTTGCGGACCTTGTGGAAAACGCTGAGCCTGAAGGAACAACAGGGCTTAAAACGTGCGGCTGCGGGCCAAACGGTGAACCATTCCGGGCTGCGCTCGCGAGGTTTGCTGGAAACCGACGGTCAGGTGTTTGGCGCAGTGCTGGCGGAGTGGCTGGAAGAAGAGGGCGAGGCATGAAAGAGGCTACGCTGTTTGTTGATCATACTCCTACCAAGCTCAATGCTGTTGCATTAGTTCCTCCCCCCAACGGGGGGAAAAGCAAAGCGAAGGGGGCTTTGGGAGGGGGGCGATCCAATGGTGGCGAAGCCTCTGATTTAGATGGCCCCCACCCTAACCCTCCTCCGTGGGGGGAGAGAATTTCAGAGCTTAAGGTGATTTCCAAGAAAGAACATCCCATCCAAAGGCCAAGCTGGGGCTTGGCGCTCCCAGAAGGAACGCCAAGCCCCAGCTTGGCAAGGATATTTGCGGAGGAGTTGTTCGTGATTTTCATGCACAATTCTTTTCGGTGTTGGTGGATTCATTATTGGGAATCACCTAATTCAACAGCCATTGCCCATGCTATCCCCTTCGACCAGTTCAGGACAGGCTTGGACGCTGGATTTCTGCGATGAATAATAAGTACAAACTCCCCGGCTACTGGCAACTGCTATGGATGTTGTTCATGCAGCCGGTCAGCTTGCACCATAGACTGAAAGCCTGCGGCATAGACGAGCCGGGCGCATCCGGTTGGCGGCTTTGGCGCGAGGGCGGTGTGCAGCGGGCCTATGCATTGCGGATGTTGATGTTGTTGGTGACGGCGACACCGCTGCTGGCAGGCGGGCTGCAAGCCTTGGGTTTTGAGGTGGATTGGCTAAGTGTGGCTGTGGGCGTGGCTTGGGGCGTGGCTTGGGGCGTGGCTTGGGGCGTGGCTGGGGGCGTGGGTGTGGGCGTGGCTGTGGGCGTGGGCGTGGGCGTGGGTGTGGGTGTGGGCGTGGCTGGGGGCGTGGCTATTGGCGTGGCTAGTGGCGTGGCTATTGGCGTGGCTAGTGGCGTGGCTAGTGGCGTGGCTTTTGGCGTGGCTGTGGGCGTGGGTGTGGGCGTGGCTTTGGGCGTGGCTGCGGGCGTTGTGGGCGTGGCTTTGGGCGTGGCTGCGGGCGTGATTATCGGCATGATTCACGGTTTGAGTGCGGGCGTGGCTGCGGTCGTGGCTTATGTTATTTGCTATTTTCGCCTGCCGTTTTATCTGCTGGAAGTTCTAGCCGAACCACTGCTGTATCTATTCCAACGCCTAAGCACTCGGACTAGCCTGCGCTACTCCCCGCTATTGCATCACGACTTGATTTATTTCCCGCTTCCGTTCCTAAACAGCCATATCCTGCTGACGGCGCAAACCGATCCATCCCTAGCCCGCCGTGCCTTGGATGCCTGCGCCATCGCACCGGGGCTTAAGGGTTCGGGCCGCTTTGCGTTGGCCCGCTTGCAGGCGCAGGAGTTGGGGGTTTACGCACGAACTGGGCAATTCGATCAAGCAGCGGAATTGCAAGGCGAGTGGCTGCCGGGCTTGCAGGGTGCCGACCCACTGCTGGCCGGTTTTGCTGATCTTGCCCGTTACCTGCTCGCCGCGCAACACGCCAGCCTCGCCTACCACCGTTTAAACCATTTGGACAACGGCATACATGCGCTGCAAGCCTTGGGAAACCGTCTGCTGGGCAGGCGATCTTACTTGGCCCGTGCCCTGCGTCCAGTGTTACCGGCGTGGCGTGCTGTGCTGGCCCAACTGCGGGCCGAGGCAGAACAGCAAGCCGGCCAAGAAGTCCCAAATCCATTCCGCTCCGGCAATCCGCTGGAACCCAGTGCTGGCTGGGAAGTGTTCCGGGGCCGCGAGGCTCTGGTGCGGCGGGTGGAGGCGTTGCTGGCCGATGCTAACAACGCAGCGTCCTTGGCCTTATTGGGTCCGCGCCGTTGCGGCAAGACTTCGCTGTTGAAAATGCTACCGGCGATGTTGCCGGATACGGTGGTGGTGCTGTTTGATCTGCAAGACAATCCGGTGGACAGCTTAACCGGCTTGTTCGAGGCGATGGACAGCCAAGCCCGTTCACAAGCCCGCCGCGACCGGCAGTTGACGCTGCCTGCTTTGGACCGCCAGCGTCTGCAAACCGCACCGTTCGAGGCGGTGAAAGCTTGGTTGGATGCGTTGGAAGCGGCACTGGGGGTGAACTTGGAATTGACTCCTTCCTCCCACGGAGGAAAGAGCGTAGCGGTAGGGGCTGCGGGATGGGGGCGAGCAAAAATCGGCGAAGCCACTGATTTAACACGCCCCCACCCTAACCCTGCCCCGTGGGGGGGCAATGCTGTTGAATTAGCGACTGAAGTAGGCCGGAATAAACCCGCGCAAGCGGGTGTTTCCGGCAAGCTGGTCGGCCAAATGCCGGAAACGGTCGCTGCGCGACCTTATTCCGGCCTACGGCAAATTCTTAATTCAACAGTCTCGCCGCCGGGGGAGGGAACGGAAAAAATAAATTCAACTCCATTGGCTAGTGGCGGGCAGCGTTTACTGTTCTGTATCGACGAATTCGAGCGGCTGGAAGCCATTTTCCCCGGCGAAGAGCGGGAGTTGCTGAAATTCATGGGACTGTTACGCGCCACGATCCAGCACAAGCGGCGGGTGCGGCTGCTGGTGTCCGGGGCCTCGCCAGTCGAGGAATGGGGTGAGTTGTGGAGCGACCATTTTATCAATGCCCGTGAAATCCGCATCGGCCATTTGGACCGCGACGCGACCTTGGGGCTATTGACCTTGCCGTTTCCGGCGTTTCCACCGCAGGCCATTCCCTTAGAGGTAGCCGAGGCGGTGTGGCAGCGCTGCCACGGCCAGCCGTATCTGGTGCAATTGTACGGCAGTTTGTTGGTCAGTCGGTTGAATGAGTCCCAGACGATCCCTGATTTAGCCCGCCCCCACCCTAACCCTCCCCCGTTGGGACAGGGGACAAAGCGTAGTTGTGCGACCGTGGAGGACGTGGACGCAGTGGAGGCGCAGGTATTGGAACAAGGCGCGTATTATTTCCGCCATTTCTACCGCAGCGCATCACCGGAGGCCCGCACCGCGCTGGAAGACTTGGCACGGGGGCCATGCGCTGATTTAACCCCGCCCACCCGCCGCTGGCTGGAACGGCGCTTGCTGATTGACGGCGAGGGTCGGTTGAACATTCCGGTGTTGGGGCGATGGATTAGAGAGGAGACATAAGGTGATTCCTGAGAAAGAACATCCCATCAGTAACCGTTCAGCCTCCCCTGGGAGCGCGGGCGTCCCGCCCGCAGGAATGGCGGTCAAGATGACCGCGTTCCCAGGAAAAGGCAGCACTGCCATTAAGTTAAGCCAAAAGACCCTCTCCCCCGGCCCCTCTCCCTGCAAGGGAGAGGGGAGAAAAGCCCCTCCCCCCTCGGGGGGAGGGGTTGGGGAGAGGGGGGTAACAGACTCGACAATACCTTAACTTAATGGCATTGACGCAGAGCGTGGGAACGATACAATACCACCGTAGGTGCGGGTTCTAAACCC
>CAIZPP010000214.1 GCA_903934875.1 uncultured Methylococcaceae bacterium | reverse complement strand
GCCCCGGTCTTTTCGACCTTGACGTGGATGCGCCCGCCCAGCACCAGGGTGGCGGCCAAAACGGGGTCGCCCGCCGCCTTCTCCACCGGTTGCGATTCGCCGGTCAGCCGGTGCTGGTCAACCGTCGCGGCACCCTGCACGACCACCCCGTCGACCGGGACTTGCTGCCCAGCCGTCAACACCAGAATGTCCCCCAGTTGGAGTTGTTCGAAGGGTATCTCGATCTCAACCCCGTCCATCACTACCCACACCTGCGCGGGCTGCTCGCCGAGCAGGTGGGTCAGGGTGTAGCGGGTGACCGTCTGGGTCAGGAATTGGTATTTCCGGCATAGGTTGCCGAAAAGGATGCCGATCATACCTATCAGGTAATATCCGCCCAACCACATCCAGAGAAAGTTCACCAGCATCAGGTGCAACAAGCTGAAACGGCGTTCATGAACGGCGACATACCAGCCCTCCTCAATGTTGGTCCAAGCGTTATAGATGCCTAAGGCAGCGATTAAAGAGGCTATCGGCCAGCCGGTCAGTCCCGCCAGAGCGATCAAACCCAGACCGAACGTACCCAGTATCAGTCTGCGGTTGTTCCGTTTTTCCCTACGATTCAGATCCCGCAGGGCACTGGGGGCGAGCGAGCGCATCTGCTCGGTTCGCAAGCGGCCCACTAAAAAAGGGTCGAGACGGGTCTGGATTAGGGACTGATAGCGCCCATCCCAGCGCTCTATGCAGGCTATGGCAGTATCCACGATGCCCGGAGACCGAGTCAGCGCCGTTGTGCCTTGCTTTGAATGGGGAAGGGATGCCTCCGGCTCCGCCAGCAAGTCCAGCAAGGCGGGGCGGCGGGGTCTCTCTTTCCTAACAAAGGCGGCAATGGCAACCCCGCCTAAGGCTAGGCCGATCACTGGGAACATAAGGGATTTCTCCGGTTTCGTCGTGTAAAGATTCTAAATGTTGCCATGGATAGGCTTATGATTTCTGCAGCGTTATTCAAATAATGGTCATACTTTTGGGGCTGTATTACAACGCCAAAGCCTTCATTTTCATGGGTTCAGGCCTTTTGAGTGTTGCATAAAGTGTTACCCTGATACTAGTCAAATTGAACCATGCCTAAAGGTGCATCCGGTTGCCAAGTTGTCGCGCCAAATGTTGTACATGGGGTTCTGTCATCATTGTGACGTGGGTGCCGGGTACGGAGATAATTTCCACTCCAACCTCGGTGTGCGCCTCCCAGCCCCAGGTTTCCGTAATGGGTGCAAACAGGTCATTGGCACTGTGTTCACTGGCTAGGAACAGGCTGATCGGGCAACGGACTTTGCCTGGGATGCGGTAATCCTTCTGCGCCTTGACGGCGATGCGGTAGGTATCGACCAAAAATTTTAATTCATCGACCGGCGCTCTGGGGGCAAAGAACACCCCGTGATGCTGGAAAGCCTGCATCACTAAAAGATAGGCTGATTCTTGCAAGGGCTGGGCTTGCAAGGCATCTAGACTGATACCGAAATCGAATCCGGTGAGTTGTTCAAATAGGCTGACAATGCCGTGCAGCCAATCCAAGTCAGTGTGGCTGATCGTCGGATCAACCACATTCAATTCCGGGGCGGAGGTGTCCAGTATCGCCAGCAAGGCGACGGTTTCACCCAACTGTTCCAGTTGCCAGGCCATCTCGAACGCCACTCGCCCTCCTGAGGAGTGGCCGATGATTTGATAGGGTCCGTTGGGTTGCACTTGACGCAAGGCTTCCAGATGATGGGCAGCGAGGTCTTCCACTGTGGTCGGGGCCGACATCCCGTCCAGCCCCGGCGTGGGTAACGCGTAGACCGGTTGGCCAATTCCCAAGCGGGTGGCCAGCGGGTATAGGTAGAACACCGATCCGATTGCACCGGGCAGGCAATAAGCAGGCAGCTCTTGGCCTTGGGGTTGCAGCGGGACCAGCGAGGGGTTGGGGATGGCCGCATCACCAATGCGTAACATCCCGGCCAGTTCGGCGATAGTCGGATGGGTGAACAGCAAGCTCACCGGCAGTCGAATACCGAACACCTGCCGGATATGACTCATCAGTTTGACCGCCAGCAAGGAATGCCCGCCTAGCGCAAAGAAGTTATCATGGATGCCCACGAAGGCAGCCGATAGAACAGCTTTCCACAGGTTGATTAATCGCAGTTCCACAGCATCGCGCGGCAGGCTGCCCTGGGTTTGGCTGATCGCGGTATCGGGCGCGGGCAGTGCCTTCCGGTCAAGCTTGCCGTTGGGGGTCAATGGCAGGCTGTCCAGCACGACGAAATGGGTCGGGACCATGTAGTCAGGCAGGCGGGACTTGAGGAAAGTGGTAAGGGCAGTGGTTAGTTGCAAGTGGCTAGTGGCTAGGGAAGTGGCCAGTGGCCAGTGACCAGTGGTCAGGGAAGAAGGGGGTGCTTGGACATCCAACTCAGCCTGCTTTCCACTGACCACGGAACACTGTCCACTAACCACTAGATAAGCCACCAGCCGTTTGTCACCGTCCGCTTCATACAGGCTGACCACAGCTTCCTTAACCTGTTCAAACTGTCCCAGCACCGCCTCGATTTCGCCCAGTTCAATGCGGAAGCCGCGCAGTTTGATCTGCTGGTCGATGCGGCCCAAAAACTCCAGATTGCCGTCGGGCAGCCATCTCGCCAAGTCTCCCGTTTTGTAAATCCGCTCCGTTTTGCCGAACAGTTCGACTTGGATGAACTTTTCAGCGGTAAGATCGGGGCGGTTCAGGTAGCCACGAGCCAAACCCGCCCCGGCAATGCACAGCTCGCCGGGAATACTCGGAGGCTGGGGTTGGTGTTGGGCGTTCAGGATGTAAACACGGGTGTTGGCGATGGGCTTGCCAATGGAGACGGCATCCATGCCTGGAAAACAAACAGCCGCACTGGCACAGACTGTATTTTCAGTGGGTCCGTAAGCATTGATGAAACGCAGTTGTTGACTCCAGCGTTTCATCATCTCAACAGGACAGCTTTCTCCAGCCACAACCAGTGTTGTTAAACCAGACAATGCCTGTTCAGATAAGCCGGTCAAAAATGAAGGCGGTAAAGTGACATGGCTGATTTGTTGCTGAACCAGCAACGCAGTCAATTGGTCCGCATCCAATAGCGTCTCTTTTGCTATCAGAGTCAAGCTGGCCCCAGCCAATAAAGCCGTGCTGATTTCGGAGGCGGAAGCATCGAAACTAAAGGAGGCAAATTGCAAAATTCGACTGCTTGCATCCATTTCAAAGGTCTTGATTTGCGCTAATGCCAAATTGACCAATCCTTTATTTTCAACCATGACCCCTTTTGGCTTGCCGGTAGAGCCAGAGGTGTAAATGACATAGGCCAAATCGCAGGCGGTGCTTCTTGCGGGTAAGTTTTCACTAGGCTGGCCGGAGACATCGGCTGTATCTAAACATAACACCAGGCAGTCATGTTCTAGTCCGTCCAATGACAACGGTTTGATCAAATGGCTCTGGGTCAGTAATAACGGCGCGTGGCTGTCGCCTAGCATGTAGCGGATGCGGGCGGCGGGGTAGCTTGGGTCTATCGGCACATAAGCACCACCTGCTTTGAGTATCGCCAGCAAGCCGATGACCATGTCGAACGAGCGTTCGACCGCTATCGCAATCAACGGATTGTTGGTTAATAAGGGCTGACCATCCGATTGTGCAAGACTTAGTAAGTAATGGGCAAGCCGGTTGGCT
>CAIZPP010000213.1 GCA_903934875.1 uncultured Methylococcaceae bacterium | reverse complement strand
GTCATGGCCTTGACCCGCTGCCAGTCTGTTTTGCTTTCGCCCCGCTCTAGCCGCTCGT
Source organism: uncultured Methylococcaceae bacterium (assembly GCA_903934875.1). Classification (GTDB taxonomy): domain Bacteria; phylum Pseudomonadota; class Gammaproteobacteria; order Methylococcales; family Methylococcaceae; genus Methylumidiphilus. Next base: position 21,793 of record CAIZPP010000213.1, on the reverse strand, counting down.
CGATGTCAGCCGCCGAACTGTGCACGATAAATTCTTTTTTCCGCATCTCTCGCCTTCCTCAATGGGAAGCCTGATGCCCGTATCCCGATCTGTCCAGACAACGGCAACAAGCTCTTCGGCCAATAGGCCAACTGTCACATAACGGTTTTCTTCGCCGCGTGGGGACGGGTAGCTGTAGACCGGTCGCCCGTCGAACAGGCAACCGCCGGTCATCAGGTCGGGGCCGTGTTTTGCGATATTCGCCTCGCGCTTGTTTTCATCCCACTCGAACTGAAAGGCTGGAAAACTTGATGAGATCAAGAGCGTAGGTTGGAGTTTCTGTTGGAAGGCGGGAAAAGCCGTGATGCAAATAGAAGGCGCGTACAGTCGCGTAATCGGCTTCACGCTCTTGAAGAATGGTTTGGTTTTGGATGCCCAGCTTGTTGGGCATGAATGCAATCAGGCATCCATGAAGGCTCTTTTATCCACCAAATACAACCACTCCCCTTCCTCGCTGACATGCAAGGCGGTCAGCTTTTTCCCCGCGCAAATTTCGCTTAAGGCTTCGCCGGTGCTTGGGTCATAGCAGATGGTGTGCATGGAACATTGCAAATACCGCCCCGAGTCGTCAAAGATATGGCTATGCTCGCAATCCAAGGGCTTGGGCATGTGTACGCATTGGTTCAAATAGCCATAAACCACCCCTTTAAAGCGCACGAGGATGGCATCGCGGCTAGCGCCACGATACTGCACGGCAAACGAAAACTTGCCCAGTTCGGGTACATCCAAGCTTGGGCAGATGGGTTCTGGGGCGTGTTGTTTTAATGCCATGATGTTTATTTTTTCTTAGTGTCTGATGTTACGCATGGAGTGGCAAAGCTCGCTTTGCCTGTCAAGGCAAGCCTTGACACTCCAAAACAAATCGCAGTTGGTCTGCAATCCTTTGCCGATATAGATGGCTGTGGTAGTAAAGCTACATTCGATTTGCCCTCACCCCAACCCTCTCCCGGAGGGAGAGGGAGTTTAATGTTGCTTTACTACCGCAGCACCCCATAACAGCACAGGGGCCTATGCGCAACATCACCTAGTGTCTTGCGCCAACCTCCCCCTGACCATCTCTTGCACATCGGCGCTGGGGTCGTCGGCGAGCTTCCGCACTGCTGAAAGCGGTGCGCGCTCGGCGGCGATGTAGCGGATCAGCCATTCCGCATCGTTTAGCATCACGACCAGAGACTCCGGGTCCATCCGCTCCACGACAATCTGCCGCACTTGCAAGTCGGCATCGTGGGCCATCAGCCCGAGGCTGGCGGGTGGCAGGCGGCCGGCCACATGCTTGCGCACATGGGCATCCGGGTCGCAGATCATGCGGAACAAACGCCCTTCCGGCAGGCGCTTGGCGACATAGGCGCGGACCAAGTAATCCGCGTCGTCCGCCATCGACTCCAATTGCTCCAGCGGCAGCCGGTCGGCGACGGTGATGCGCACTTCCCGGTCCGGGTCGTTGCGCAAGCTGGGCAAATGTTCCAGCGGCAAGCGGTAGGCCACGGCACGGCGCACCACCTCGTCTTCGTCCCCGATCAATTCCACCACGCGCTCCACCGGCACATAGCGGACGGCAATGGCGCGGCGCTCCCAAAAACTGTCATGGAGATATTCGGGGGCCAGTTCGGGGTTGCGTTTGAGGAAGCGGTCGATTTGCCTCCCGCTCTCCGCCTGCACACACACATCGCCGGGTTTGCAGCGGGAGGAGGGCTGCAGCGTTTCCAGAAACGGACAGGCCGAGCAATCGGCTGTGGGAGGTGCTTCGATGTCGCTCAAGATAGCTCCTATGGCTATTGGATTTGCACCAAACCACCCGCAGCGGCGGCTTGGCGGTTTTCCCATTCCGCCGTTGTGTAAGTCTTGACGCTGAAAGCATGCAGCGCACCTGTGGAAATCCACTGGCTCACCGGGGCAAGGACGGTCTGCTGGCGTTTAACCGTCGGCAGGCCATGAAAGGCTTCGCTCACCACAATGGCGGAAAAATTGCAGCCTTCCCCTTCCAGGTAGACTTGCGCGTCGGGTATGGCTGTTTCAATCGCCTGTAGGATTTCTACGGTTTCCATCGGGCTTAAGCCTCCGCTTGCTGGACTGCGGCTTTTTCGAGCAGGGCTTGCAAGCTGCCATTCTTGCCCATTTCCTCGACGATGTCGGCACCGCCAACCAATTCACCCGCCACGAACAACTGGGGATAAGTCGGCCAGTGCGAAATCTTGGGCAGTTTTTCCCTGATAAATGGGTTTAGCAGCACATTGACATAGGCGTAGGGTATCCCGCTGGCTTGCAGCACGGCGACCGCCTTGGCGGAGAAGCCGCATTCGGGTTTTGCCGGCACGCCTTTCATATACAGGATCACCGGGTTGTTTACGAGTTGTTGGCGGATGGTTTCTTCTGCGTTCATATGGTTTTCGCGATAAAGTTTGGGGTTGGTTTTGCGGTTACAGCATTTTCACAGCAAATAAGGCTTGGCAATCCACCGTCGCAACACGGTAGTGTCCCTATCGGGCAGGTAAGCGTAATCCTTCATCAAATCCCGGTGCACCGATTCGCCTACATAGGGTGAAACTTGCCCTTTCACCATATAGAAAAACCAAGCGAAGGAGTAACCGGCCTGGCTGTCGAAACGGTTGATCAACGCGGCGAGCGCTTTGCCTTTTTTCGCCTCCGGGCTTTCCAGCCTGGGCACATCGCGTTTCTGGTTCCGCACCACATCGACGTTCATGATCTGCTCGCCGTGCTTGCCCTTGTGCTGGTTCAAGCGCATGCTCCAATGACGGCAAAAAACGCCTTGCTGGCCGGCGCTGCTGGCGTTCCAATCGTCCATGAAGCGTTGCGCCGGATGGCGGTCCACCTGGTGCTTGGCGAGTTCAGTCATGAACAGGGCCACTTCGGTTTTGCGGCGGTAAGTATAGCGTGGCGGGCCAAAGGCATATGGCTCGACGTTCAGCGGATTCAACGGGTCGATCAACTCCTCCAGATCGTCAGGCGGCTGGTCGGGGTCGATGAGATAGCGGTCGGCCACTTCCTGGGTCTTGTCCACCTCGATTTGCACGAAGTCCTCCGCCCGCGAACCGGTCCGCGCCACCAGATACAAGGTCGAGCCTTTGTGGCGGGTGCCGAGAAAACCTTCCTCTTCGCAGTAATCCAACAGTGTGTTGAAATTCTGGCCGCATTCGATGAAGGTCCGCTCCGCCCATTCGTTCAAATCGTTGGCGATGCGGCTGCCATCCGGCTTGATGACACCGCCTAGCCGGTACCATTCGTGGCCGACCCGGGCCAAGTGCAGGGGATAGTTGGGATAGGTTTTCTGGATGCGCTCCACCAAGGCATCGTCGCCTGAGTTGGCCGGGGTTTCCTTGCATATCCTGCCTAAGGTGTGGCCGTTGAAGCGGACCGAATGGGGTAGCGCCTGTGGTTCGGGGGCAAGCCCACGGTTAGTCATCTTCGATCACCTCTGCCAAGACCAAGCCGGTCGCGTGGCTGATTTCCCCGGTGAACTTGAGGCAATGCTCGCGTCCGTCCACCAGGTAAATATTGTAGCCGGGCCGGCTGGAGTAAGGTTCATAGGCACCCACGTCATCATCCATGCAATGGGTGAAGTGGATTTTTGGATATTGAATCCTAAGCTCGGCCACGCTTTGCCCGGACAGGCCGGCCACCTCCACTTGCGAGGCGATGGCCTCTATGGTTGCCGCGTTGATCATTCGGTGTCTTCCTCCGCGAGGTATTCCGAGTCGAAACGGACCCGTGCGCGGGCGGAAACCCCGATGATTTTGGCCAGCCACGGCGGCGGGCTGCCGACCAGTATGGTTTGCAGCTTCGCCAGGATGTCGCGGGCTTCGGACTCTTCGGCCTGCTTCATCGGGTAAATTCCCGCCTTGATTACCTTGGCCGCAGCCGGCCCGCCAATGGACACCAAATACAAGACTTGGCAATCCCTGATTAGATCGGCACGGAAAGCGTTGCGGTCCTCCGACTCGTCGGCACCCAAGGTTGGGCGGATATCGATGAGCCGCACCTCCTCTTGGCTGACTTGGTAGACTAGGAAGCGCAGGCAGGAGCCGAAATGCCCGTCCATGCGCTCGGCGGTGTTGGAGGCAACGGCCACCCGGATCGACCCAGGCATGTCGCCTTCGGCGTAAGGCAGGGGTTTGGGCAGTTCGGCATCGTCGGAATCCCCCCAAAGAATGCGCACGGCCTCCTTGTAATTGGGGATGGACACCACATCCAGATGCTCGGTGTCCTCTTCGCCGTCAGGACTCCCTAAGCCGGATTTGAGTTGGGTCACGGTGACATGGCTGAGCTTTTCCTCAGTCAATGGAGAGCCTAATTTTTCGATCAACACATCCAGCAAATGCCGGGGACTGACATCAGGCAAGGCGCGGGCCGCAAGGCCGACGCGCAAGGCTATTTCACGGGTAAGAACATTTTCGGTCATATCCACCTCATTTCTAGGAGTGCAAGGCTTGCCTTGCAAGAATGCATAAAACGCAAGGCCAGGCTTGCACTCCGGGTCAATCCCCGCCGCCGGCCCGCTTGGCGCGCAAGGTGATCGGCAGTTTCGGTTGGGCGATGGGTTCCAGAAAAAACTTCTGCCCGTCTCCCAAGGTCACTTCCCCGCCCCATTTTTCAGGGGTATTGAATTCCAAAGACTCGATGGTTTCTTCCAAGTCTTTCTTCGGCACATAAAATATGAGCCTGTCGCTTTGGTCTCTGCTTATCATCACTTCGGGCATAGCTTTCTCCGGGTTTAGGGTGGTGCGCCAAAAATTGATTTCGTTCCCACGCTTGCGCGTGGCAACCAGAACAAAGCTTGATGCCTCGTTTGATTTTACAGCAAAATCTGAGCCACCCACTAAATAGGTTCCAATCATCTGAATAAACGGCGATTTGTGGCTGACAGGGAAAACTTTTGACATTTCCTGATGCCGACAAAAGCGCGTTTTGCTGTGTAGGGTTTGCGACAATTATAGACGGCGTGCTTTGACCAGCCAAGCTATCAGTCATCTTTACATATAACAAATTGATTGCTCGAAAAAAACGTCCAGGCACTTGCTTCAACAAGTTGAACAAAGTATCTTAACAACGCAGATTTCTGGGGTATGACGAAGACATCCTATGGAATTGGTTGGGACGCATAGTTTGCATCACCTGCCCCCTTTCTAGGCTAGTTTTGTCCGCCAATCAGGGCTGCTTAGTTGATGGCGGAATACAAAAGTGACGCTGAATTTGCATTTTAGCCACCTCGTTTTAGCAATCTTAATTTGTGTCTAATATCAGTAACTAACAAAAAAGGTAAAGAAAGATGGCAACACATCAAGTTATAGTAAACGCGAAAGAAAACAGTGTAGGCGGGGGTCATCCGCTGGCAACAGGAATTAAACTGTCTGCAGGCGATGTATTGACTGTAAAGGTTGACCCAAATGCCACTTGGAGTTCAGGTGAGGGTAATCGGACTGGGAATGCCGATGGCCTTAAACAATATGGCAACCTAAATTTGAAAGGCTTTTCATCATTATATGCTAGTCTTGTTGGCAGTCTCGATAATGGAAATACATTTTTTCTGGTAGGCACGAGCCTTGTCAAAACTATCAGTCAGCCAGGGGAGCTATATTTGTATTTTTGGGATTCCAATAGTCAAGATAATAAAGGTTCTTTACCCGTCAATATTGAGACAACAGTAGTTAATCCAGAACCTACTCCGAAGCCCGTTCCGCCGCAGCCCCCGATTCCACCACAGCCACCTATCCCACCACAGCCCCCTATTCCGCCACAGCCCCCTATTCCGCCACAGCCAACTATTACTGGCCGCGTTTATGCAGCATACTCAGGATCACAGCTTGGTGTTACCATCCGGGATTTGAACCTTAACCAACTAGCCTTTTTTTATACCGGCTTTACAGCTAGCGGTATTTCAGTTGGCCCTGATAATGATATATTCTTAAGTTCTGGAAATAGTCTGTATCGTTACAAAGCTGATGGTACACTGATAACTAAGATGACTTTCCCTGATACAGGAGTTATATACACTGATATTACGGTGATTGGTAATTCTGTGTATGCAACATATAGTGGTTCGCAACTTGGTGTAACGGTTAGAGACTTGAATTTTAACCAACTGTCATGGTTTAACACGGGTATTGTTGCTACCGGTATTGCTGCTGGACCGAATAATGATGTCTTTTTAGCTTCTGGGAATAGTCTCTACCGGTACGGTACGAATGGTACTCTGATCACAAAAATGACATTCCCTGACACAGGTATCATTTATACGGATGTAACTGTTCATGGGAATCATGTCTATGCGGTTTACGCTGGATCGCAACTCGGTGTGACAGTACGGGATTTCAATTTAAACCAAACCTCTTTGTTTGGCACAGGCATAACTGCGAGCGGAATTTCAGCAGGCGCTAACAATGATTTGTTTTTGAGTTCTGCTAACAGCCTGTATCATTACAACGTTAATGGTACCCTGATAACTAAATTTACGTTCCCTGACTCAACAATCGTGTACACTGACGTAAGCTTCAAGTAAACATAAGATTTATTTGTTACCGTTCAGTCCCCCTGCCTTTTTACTGGAAGCGCGGCCATCTTGACCACCATTGCTGCGGGCAGGATGCCCGCGCTTCCAAGGGGGGCGTGAACGGTTATGGTTTATAGCACTGTCATTTCGTCGTCTACCATGAACGCCAAAGCCGATTCGGTTTTTAAAACCAGTCGGCTTTGCTTTGTCTTAATCCTTCCCGCTCCCAAGCTCCTGCTTCACTACCATGAATGATTTGACCAAATGTAGTCTGGAATAGGCCCGCCTTAGTGGGTGTTTCCGGCAAAATCGCCGCGTACCTGTAGGGGATATGCCCGAAACGCCCGTGAACGGGCTTTATTCCGGCCTTGGTAGAAGGAAGTTATTTTCAGCCATATCCTAAAGCGACGCGTGTGGGCGCAAGGCCTTCCCTGCAAAGGTTCCTAACTGATGCATTGGCATCCCATCATATCCTAGCACCAAGCTCATTTCTGCCCCCATACAACTTACGCAAAAGCGTCTGCTGTTCGCCCGAGGCATCCTGAATTTGTCGAAGAACTGAACGGCAGTGGCAAGCCTCAATTTTTACATAAAAATCAGATTTTTTCCTATATACACTTAAAATCCCTTTCTGCATAATCTGCTTATCAGTGACGCCGACCATGTAAACCAAACCCTTTAATCTCAATGAGACGCACGCCATGACTCGCATTTCAGTATTTTACTCAAGTCTGACTATAGCTTCGCCTATTGCGCTGTAATTTAAAGTTTAGGGAGCTTGGCTATGCCTACTGTAAGCATTACGAGAAAAATAAATATAAAGGACTTCATTAAAAATGGTTTGAGACCGATAGCTTCCACTGTCATTAAATCGGTATGGAGATGGATTCCAAGATCGGCATATCTTGGCAGATCACCCTTGAAACTAATACTAGCCATCACCAGAAAATGCAATGCGAATTGCGTCTTCTGTGCATATCAATTTGCTAGGGAAGAAGATAAGGTACATATGTCGGACAGTCTATTCGAACTGGTTTTGCGTAGAATTGAACAGGCTAAAATAGAAGAAGTTATGCTTTCACCAAATATTGGTGAGCCTCTCATTGCTCCAAACTTTATCGAAAAAGTGAAAAGCTTACGGGCAGTTGGTATAAAAAAAATAGAACTAACAACGAATGCGCTTTTTTTGTATTAAGAATGAACAAATCACTTAAAACTAAAAGAGAGATAAGCTTATGGCTTAGGGGGGATATGCCAGAAAAATCATTGATAGCTGCTCCAGAAATTCAAGAGATAAAGCCACTTGTTAGTGATATATCGAGGATGACTGAAGTAGATAATTGGCTTGGTTTAACTACTGAAGATATATTGCCCAATGGTTATGTTATTCAAAAGGAAAAACCTAAACTAACTCAACGCCCTTTAAGGCTTCTTCAAAACCTGTCAATCAACCTGTTCAAAACACAGACATTACAAATGATCTGATCGGGGCACATGCATCATGAATACACAACACACCCACCAAGGCTGCACCCATTGCGCCTGCAATAGCCCTTTGCTGAAAATCATGGGCAAGGATTTATTGTCCGAGCAAAACATCGCCGGAATGACCCGGAATCTTGCGAAGTGGATTGCTCCCGAACCGGAATCGCTACTTGTCACTGGAGGTACAATCCGACCCATGATTGGCGGAACAATTGATACCGTTGAGGCGATTGGTATCAGCGCTGGCAAAGTGGTTGCGACGGGTAGCCTGGCTTCCGTCACGGAAGAAATGGAGTCGCAGAAAATTCTGTTTAAAACCCTATCCCTGCAAGCGGGGCAAACCCTGCTGCCGGGATTGATAGAACCCCATGTTCATATTCTGCCATCCGTGCTGCAAACTTATTTTTCCGATCTCAGCCCATTTGCTGGTCAGATATTGCGTTCAGGCTATAATCTGGATTGGCTGAAAACCCAGCTTCAAAGTCAGGTGGGTAAATTACCGCGTGACTTTTGGGCTCTGGGACGCAACGTAGATCCGGCGATGATGCCGTTTAAAGCAAACTACCCGATAAACCTCAATATTCTTGTTGAAATAAATTCCACTACACTCGACGGCATCAATAGTGAAGTTCCGATATTGTTAATGAGTGCTTCCGGGCATACTGCCTATGTGAACAGTGCGGCACTGCAAATTGTTTTCGATAAAACCAAAGCAATACAAGAACAATACGGCAATTTTGCAACCTACAGGCAAAAGACCAATGGTCAATTGCAGGAACTGGGGCAAATCACGCCCGCTATCAAAGCCATCCCGGAATTGCAAAAGGATGAAATATATGCCCGGTGCTTCGGCAATCTGACCGCTTTTTTCGACACGGCGGTCTCGCGCGGTGTGACATTTGTGTACGATGCCGGGATGAGCGAAACAGACAAAACCTTTTTGGATACTTATCTGCTATTTCACCAATCGAAAGTCAGGATAGGCGCAGCCATGCTTTGCGCGAATGCTGACGACATCAGCAATATGCAGCAATACCAGCCGACAGAGAACTATCACGACATTTACATCGGCAATATAAAACTCGTTTCCGATGGCTCCAACCAAGGTTTGACTGGCTACCAAAGCGACGACTATTGCTGCCTGCCAACAGAAAATCATGGCTTGTTCAACTTTCCGCAAAATGGAGCATCCCATCCTGAGACAATACCGCAAGAGTATAAAGATTTGGTAAAACAAGCCATCGGCCAAGGTTGGCCGATGATGATCCATGCCAATGGTGATCGGGCGGTACAGTTTGCCATAGAGGCTTATGATTACGCTTTGGAGGGACAGGCCGATATCGCAAAACGCCACCGCATCGAACATTGTTCGCTGCTGAAACCGGAGGAAATTGAAACTATGGTGAAATTGGGCATTTCCCCCAGTTTTCTCATCGGTCATGTGGGTTTTTGGGGATATGTGTTCCGCAATGCCATATTCGAGGAAAAAGCGGAAACACTGGATTTGTGCAAATCGGCCCTGGATAAGGGTCTGCGCATTAGCTTTCACAGTGATTACTTTGTCAGTCCAGTGGGACCGTTGCGCATGATGGAACAGGCGATTACCCGTATCATGGAAGCAGACCCTGAAGCGAAACCCTTGAATGTTGAGGAGTGCATCACCGCAGAACAAGCGTTGCGGGCTGTTACTTACGACGCAGCCTGGCAATGCCATGCGGACGGGTGGGTAGGTTCACTGGAAGTTGGAAAGTTTGCGGATTTTGTGATTTTGCAGCAAGACCCGCTAAGCTTGGAGGATTGTTATCAGCAGATGAGGAATATCCCGGTCTTGTCAACTTGGAAAGGGGGAGTGCAGGTGTATACTTCAAGCACCTAGCCAGAATCAGCCCGATCACGGGCGTTTTTGGCATACATCCGTAACTACGGCGGTAGCCAACCTTCAGTAACGACTAGGCCGACTCGGTTTTTAAAACCGAACCGGCCTTGGCTCAACCCTCCCCATTCCCAAGTTTTAGCTTGGGAACGGGATAGCCTGGAAACGATACGGCAGCTTACCGCACCAAGTCGTAGTTGTAGTCTGTCGTGCCCATGCCGCGGGTTTCATCGTCCAAGCGCTCCAAGATCGCATTGACAATGGTGGTCAGCATGGTCATCGCGCCTTCATAGCCTAGCGTGGTCTGGCGGTGCAGGTGGTGGCGGTCGAAGATCGGGAAGCCGATGCGGATCAACGGCACCTCGAACTCCTCGCCTTTGTACAAGGTGTCGCGCTGGATGAACTTGCCATAGGAGTTGCCAATCATGAAGTCCGGCTTGTTGGTGAACACCAGCGAACGCATATGCCACAAGTCGCGGCCAATGTGGACTTCGCAATCCTTGCCATAAGGGGATTTCTTGAGTACATCCTCCACGGTCTTTTTCCAGCGCTTGTTGGCATGGTTGCAGAGGATGTGGGTCGGCTCCGCACCCAATTCAAGCAGGAACTTGACCAGCCCCAACACAAAATCGGCATCACCCCACAAGGCGAACTTCTTGCCATGCAGCCAAGCATGAGAGTCGGTAATCATGTCCACCAAGCGGCCACGCTCGATTTCCAGGGAAGCCGGGATCGGCCTGCCGGTGATTTCCGAGACCTTCATCAAAAACTCATCGGTCCACTCCAATCCCATCGGGATGTTCAGCTTGGGGACATCATGCTTCCAAGTACCCTCGACAAACTTCTTCGTCTTCTCCAACTGCCAGGGCTGCAACAGGATAGTATCCAAGGCGTTGGGCGCGTCCTTCACTTCATCCTGCGTGGTGCCGCCGGAATACAGGCGGAACTGGCCGTCGGCTGGAGTGTCCAGCACCTCGGTCGGGTCGCTCAACAAGGTGTGCGGCACACCCATCTCGTTCAACATGCGGTGGATCACACGGAAGTTGCCCAGATAGGTTTCAAAGCCCGGTATGAGGTTCAGCTTGCCGTTGGAGCCTACGACTTTGTCGGCCATGTTATTGACCGTGAAGTAGCGTGCTATCCCTTCGAACATATTGTCCCAGCCGGTGGTGTGGCTGCCGACGAAGCTCGGCGTGTGGGCGAAGGGCGTCGGGAACTCCTGCTCGATATGGCCTTCCTTTTTGGCGTTGTTGATAAAGGCATTCAAATCGTCGCCGATGACTTCCGCCATACAGGTGGTGGAAACCGCGATCATGTCCGGCTTGTACAGGGCTTTGGCATTCTCCAGCCCGTCGAACATGTTCTTTTGACCGCCGAACACCGCCGCGTCTTCGGTCATGGAATCCGACACACACGCAATGGGTTCTTTGAAGTGGCGGTTGAAATAAGTGCGGAAGTAGGCGACGCAGCCTTGCGATCCATGCACATAGGGCAGGGTCTTCTCGAAGCCCAGCGCACACAGCACAGCGCCTAAGGGCTGGCAGGCTTTCGCCGGGTTCACGGTGAGGGCTTCGCGGGCGAAGTTCAGCTCTTGGTATTCCTTGGAGGTGGTCCATTGGAACACTTCGTCGATCTTTTCCTGCGGGAAGCGCTCTTCGTACAGTTCGCGCTTAATGGCCAGGTTGTCCTTGTATTCCTGGTCGCGGAACAAGGGATAGCTGGGTTTGATGTTTTCTACTGCTTGGCTCATGGTGTCCTCCTAGCCCGCCACTAATCTGTGGACAAGGCTATGGCTGGTTGTGTCTTGCTGGTTCTGCTGGTTCCCAAGCACTAGCCTGGGAACCTACGTTTTGGAAACTAGGGGGCCGCCGGACCCGGCTCCCAAGCCGGGCTTGGGAACCGGCGGTCCACGGACGGCCTAGCCCCCTGCCGCCGCGCGGGATTGCTCTTCGTTGCTAGCCGCTTTCTTCCAAGGCGCTTGGATCTTGCCCCAACACGGATTGTTGATGGTCATGTCCATGTCGCGGGCGAAGATGGCAAAGCCGTCATAGCCATGGTAAGGGCCGGAATAATCCCAAGAGTGCATCTGGCGGAAGGGCACGCCCATTTTCTGGAAGATGTACTTTTCTTTAATGCCGGAGCCGATCAGGTCGGGCTTGATGCGTTTGACGAATTCCTCGAACTCGTAACCGGTCACGTCATCGTATAGCAGGGTCGCATTGCCCATTTCCTTGATGGTGCGGTCATAGTCGTCGTTGTGGCCGAATTCGTAGCCGGTGCCGACCACTTCCATACCCAAGTCCTCATAGGCACCGATGACATGACGCGGACGCAAACCGCCGATGAACAGCATGACGCGCTTGCCTTCCAGGCGCGGCTTGTACTTGGCGATGACCGCCTCGTATTCCGCAGTGTAGCGGGCGATGACGCGCTCCGCGCCTTCCTTGATGGTGTCGTCGAATTGCGCGGCGATCTTGCGCAGGGACTCGGCGATTTTGGTGGGGCCGAAGAAGTTGTACTCCATCCACGGAATCGAATACTTCTCTTCCATATGGCGGGCGATGTAGTTCATCGAGCGGTAGCAATGGATCAAATTGAGCTTGACTTTCGGGGTCAATTCAATTTCCGACAAAGTGCCGTCGCCGGACCATTGTGCCACCACGCGCAGACCCATTTCCTCCAGCAAGGTGCGGGAAGACCAGGCGTCGCCGCCGATGTTGTAGTCCCCGATCACCGCCACGTCGTACGGCGTGGTCTGGAAGCTGTTGTCGCCGTCACGGTTGCCCAGCACCCAGTCGCGCACTGCGTCGTTGGCCAAGTGGTGGCCTAAGGATTGGGACACGCCACGGAAGCCTTCGCAACGCACGGGGATGACCGGTTTGCTGATTTCCTTGGCGGACTTCTTCGACACCGCCTCGATGTCGTCGCCGATCAAACCGATGGGGCACTCGGACTGCACAGAAATGCCCTTGTGCAGCGGAAACAGGCCTTCCACTTCGGTAATCAGCTTGGCGAGCTTCTTGTCGCCGCCGAAGACGATGTCCTTCTCTTGGAAATCCGAAGTGAAGTTCATCGTGACGAAGGTGTTCACGCCCGTGGTGCCGATGTAATAGTTGCGACGGCCGGCGCGGGAATACTGTCCGCAGCCTACCGGGCCGTGGGAGATGTGGATCATGTCCTTGATCGGACCCCACACCACGCCCTTGGAACCGGCGTAGGCGCAACCGCGGATGGTCATCACGCCGGGCAGCGATTTGCGGTTGGAGGTGATGCATTTGCTCGATTTTTCAATCGACTGGTCATTGACCGTCAAATGTTTGGCACGGTCTTTCTTGGCTTTTGCGGGATAAACCTCAAGCACCTCTTGGATGAGGGCTTCAGTTTCCTCGCGGGTCATGGCTGTCATAGACGCCTCCTGAATTGGGTGTAAGGGGTAGGGGGCGGGTTTGGCACCCGCCCCTACTGCTTTAAGCGGCTAGCGCTTCATCACGGGCGGCCTTGCCGACGATGCTCTCGTCAACTTCTTCCATCACGCCGAATTTCATCAACAAGTCTTCCAACTCATCCATAGTGATCGGGGTGGGGATGACCAAGTTTTTGTTCTCCACAATTTTCTTTGCCAGACTGCGGTATTCGTCGGCCTGCTTGGCTTCCGGCTCGTACTCAATGACGGTCATGCGGCGGATTTCGGCACGTTGCACGACATTGTCGCGGGGCACGAAATGGATCATCTGGGTGCCCATCTGGCGGGCCAGCTCCATGATCAGCTCGTCCTCGCGGGCGGTCTGGCGGGAGTTGCAGATCAGGCCGGCCAAACGGACGCTGCCGGAGTTGGCATACTTCACAATGCCCTTGGCGATGTTGTTGGCCGCATACATGGCCATCATTTCACCGGAGCAGACGATGTAGATTTCCTGTGCCTTGTTCTCGCGGATGGGCATGGCGAAACCGCCGCAGACCACGTCGCCGAGTACGTCGTAGAACACAAAGTCGAGGTCTTCGTCATACGCGCCTTCTTCTTCCAAGAAGTTGATGGCGGTGATGACGCCGCGGCCTGCGCAGCCTACGCCCGGCTCCGGTCCGCCGGATTCGACGCACTTGATGTCTTTGTAGCCGACTTTCAATACGTCCTCAAGTTCCAGATCCTCCACGCTGCCGGCATCGGAGGCCATCTGCATGATGGAATTCTGTGCCTTCGCATGTAGAATCAGGCGGGTTGAGTCGGCCTTCGGGTCGCAGCCGACGATCATTACTTTTTGACCCTGTTCAGCCAAAGCGGCGACAAGGTTCTGGGTGGTGGTGGACTTGCCGATGCCGCCTTTGCCATAAATGGCGCATTGACGCAGTTTTTTAGCCATGGTGTTCTCCTTCGCTGGGTTGGTGATGCTTGACGCAAGCTAACTAATGCAACCGCTGTGCCAATCGGAATAATTTTTATAAGACATTGATTATTTGACTTATTATGTTTATATAGTTATCTGGTGAGCGTGTAACAAGTCAGACAATCAGCGTGTGGCGGGGTGTTTATTCGACAATAACGGCACCGACCGGCCTTGCAGGCAGGCGGCTCCAGTCGGGGCTGTGCGAGGTTTGCGATGATTCGGAGTCGGGGTAGCCCGGCACCGGACAAGATTCAGATACAATAAACCCGCAAAATTATTCACTTTGATCATGAGGGGCATTGATGGTTGGGCGTGAACAGTGGCAATGGCCGTTTTCTTGCCTGCGGGCCTTGGTTTTATTGGCGTTGCCGACCGTCGGCGGTTGTGCATCGCAAACCGAGATGGTTCGCCTGCAAGGGCAAGTGGTGGAGTTGCGCAAGCAATTGGAATACGAGAAGCAAAGGCTCAAACAAGCCACTGAAGAAGCCGGGTCCAGTGCGGAGCGGCAGGGGAGGTAGCTGCCTTGGGTGTTAACGCAACCACTGCACAAGTAAAGTATTATGGTATAATTGTAACAAAATAAACCAGTTATAAACAAAACATTGGGAGATGTCATGCATTCACTTGGGGAGTCCCGCATCGGGATTGTCGGCTTAGGCTACGTAGGTTTGCCTCTTGCCGTTGAGTTTGGCAAACTCTTGCCTACAGTCGGATTGGACATCAATGTCCAACGTATCGAAGAATTGAGATCAGGACATGACCGCTCGCTGGAATGTTCCATGGATGAGCTTCGCTTGGCAGACAAGCTTGCCTTCACCTCCGAGCCTTCGGACCTTGCCGATTGCAATGTGTTCATTGTCACCGTGCCCACTCCTATAGACGCTTACAACCGCCCCGACCTGACACCCTTGGTCAAAGCCAGCCAGTCGGTAGGAAATGTGCTTGCGCGTGGCGATGTTGTCGTCTATGAGTCCACAGTCTACCCCGGTGCCACCGAGGAGGTCTGCGTTCCCATCTTGGAGGCCCAGTCCGGCTTGAAATACAATCAGGATTTCTTTTGCGGTTACAGTCCCGAACGGATCAATCCCGGCGACAAGCAACATCGGGTCACCAATATAAAGAAGGTTACCTCTGGTTCCACGCCAGAAATAGCTGATTTTGTCGATGAATTGTACCGTCTCGTCATTACCGCAGGCACCCACAAAGCGAGCGGCATCAAGGTGGCCGAGGCGGCCAAAGTCATCGAAAATACACAGCGCGATGTCAATATAGCCCTCATTAACGAACTTGCCATCCTGTTCCACAAACTTGGGCTGAATACACTGGAGGTGCTGGAAGCCGCCGGCAGCAAATGGAACTTCCTGCCCTTCCGACCGGGCCTGGTGGGCGGGCATTGCATCGGCGTCGATCCCTATTACCTGACCCACAAGGCAGCGGAAATAGGCTACCATCCCGAAATTATCCTGGCCGGACGCAGAATCAATGACGGCATGGGCGGGTATGTGGTGCAGCGCCTAGTCAAGTTAATGACGCAAAGGCGCATCCATGTTTGCCAGTCCAACATCCTGATCCTAGGGCTGGCCTTCAAGGAAAACTGCCCGGACATCCGCAATACTCGCGTTGTTGATATCGTCAATGAACTAAAGAATTACGGTGCCAATGTGGATGTATACGACCCGTGGGCAAACGCAGACGATGCCCTGGGAGAATATGGCATAGAACTGGTCCACGAACTCAAGCCAGGCAATTACGATGCCGTGGTTGTCGCGGTCGCGCACGATGCATTCCGAAACTTGCTAGGTCCGGGAAGGATTCGAGAGCTTGGCAAGCCCGCGTCGGTGGTTTTCGACGTGAAACATTTATTGCCTAACGATTGCGTTGACGAATATCTCTAGACCTTAAGCGGAACAACACAATGAAAATTCTGGTTACCGGAACGGCTGGCTTTATTGGCTCCCATGTCGCCCAGCTTTTGCTCGCCAGGGGCGACGAGGTCATTGGCGTCGATAACGTCAACGATTATTACGATGTCAACTTGAAAGAGGCCCGTCTGGCAAGGCTCAAGGTGATACCTGGCTTCAGCGAAGCGCGCATCGGCTTGGAGGACAGGGACAGCCTGGCGAAGCTCTTCGCCCAACACAAACCGCAGCGTGTCATCAACCTAGCCGCCCAGGCCGGTGTGCGCTACTCCCTGACCAACCCCCATGCCTACATCGACGCCAATCTGGTGGGTTTTTGTAATATCTTGGAAGCCTGCCGCCACAACGAAGTGGAGCATCTAGTCTATGCATCCAGCAGTTCGGTCTACGGTGCGAACACCTCAATGCCGTTTTCTGTGCATGACAATGTGGACCACCCGGTCAGCCTTTATGCGGCATCGAAAAAAGCCAATGAGTTAATGGCGCACACCTACAGCCACCTGTTCCGCTTGCCGACGACGGGGCTGCGCTTTTTCACAGTTTACGGGCCTTGGGGGAGACCGGACATGGCCTTGTTCATGTTCACCAAGAATATTCTCGCCGGGAAGCCCATTGATGTGTTCAACTTCGGCCAGCACAAGCGGGACTTCACTTACATCGACGATATTGTCGAAGGCGTGGTGCGCACACTGGACCATGTGGCCACAGCCAATCCGGGATGGGTCGGCGACCGCCCCGACCCGGCCACCAGCAATGCGCCCTACCGGCTCTACAACATTGGCAATAACCAACCGGTCGAGCTGTTACGCTTCATCGAAGTGCTGGAGGGGTGCCTGGGGATTAGCGCTGAAAAGAACTTCCTGCCCATACAGCTTGGCGACGTGCCCGCCACCTACGCCGATGTGGACGCACTCATGCAGGATGTGGGTTACGCGCCGAAAACCCCTATTGAAACCGGCATCGCCCGCTTTGTGGAATGGTATAAAAACTATTACCGGCAATAGGTAATTTTACCTTTTTTTTCTCCGATTTCTGGTTTACGTTACCTTTATTGATTACCCGATAAAAGCAAACCATATGAAAATATGGGACGCAAAGCTTTAGGCCTAAACCGCTTTGTATTGAGGCAGGGCAGCGAAGTTACCGGCGAACATGGTGTCTTGTAATGCGCCAATCGCACCAC
The DNA here is from genome assembly GCA_903934875.1 of uncultured Methylococcaceae bacterium. Classification (GTDB taxonomy): domain Bacteria; phylum Pseudomonadota; class Gammaproteobacteria; order Methylococcales; family Methylococcaceae; genus Methylumidiphilus. The sequence continues at coordinate 4,407 of CAIZPP010000213.1, read as the reverse complement.
AATGATTTCTATGGAAAAACACCATCATGCTCGTTAATTGCATACACACAGTAATTTATTGGCGACGGTTTAATCCCCGTTTTTTGTTAATCTGGCTTGTACTATTGCTGGTGAGCGGGAATTTGCTTGCGGCCACGAATTTGTCTGCTTCCGTGAATTCGCCTGCGCCCGTGAATTCGCCTGCGGTCGGCAATGTGAACCTTACTTGGGCTGCCAGCACTGCAGCCAATGTCGGTGGCTACATAGTGTATTACGGCCAAAGCAGCCGCAATTACACTGCGAGTTTCGACGCGGGAAACAACACAAGCTGGTCCTTGCCTGTGTTGCAAAATGGTGGCACATACTATTTCGCGGTCAGCGTCTATGACTCGAAGCGGATAACCGCAAGCAGGTACTCTGCAGAACTTGTTGTAGTCCCACCTAATGCGACCTTTACCGCCAGCCAGGCCAGCGGTGTTGCCCCGCTCGCCGTGACCCTCACCCCCTCGACGACGGGTACAATTACGGGCTGGCAGTGGAACTTTGGCGACGGAACTACCAGCGCGGGCACGACAAGCAACGTGCCTACCGTAACCAAGTCTTATGCAAATGCGGGCACCTATACCCCCAGCCTCACGGTGACAGGCCCCACCGGAAGTGCCACACAAATCCTATCGAATCCGATTACCGTCATCCCGCCCCCCCCGACAGCGAACTTCACCGCCAGCCAGACCAACGGCGTTGCCCCGTTCGCCGTGAGCTTCACACCCGCCGCTGCGGGTGCCATCACGAGTTGGCAGTGGGACTTCGGCGACGGGACGTCCAGCACCGGAACGGGCAGCACTGTGACCGCTGCGGCCAAGTCGTATGCAAACGCGGGTTCCTACACCGTGAGCCTCACCGTGACCGGTCCCGGCGGGAGTACCACGCAGGCTCTACCGAATCCGATTACCGTCATCCCGCCACCCCCGACGGTGGACTTCACCGCCAGCCAGACCAAGGGCGTTACCCCGCTTGCCGTGAGCTTCACTCCCGCGACTACAGGTATCATTACGAGTTGGCAGTGGAGCTTCGGCGACGGGACGACCAGTGCCGGAACCGGAGGCACTGTGGCTTCTGTAGCCAAGTCATATACGAATGCAGGTTCCTATAGCGTGAGCCTCACGGTGACCGGCCCTGGCGGAAGTGCCACACAGACCCTAGCGAACCCGATTACCGTAGTCCCGCCGCCCCCGACGGTGGACTTCACCGCCAGCCAGACCAAGGGCGTTACCCCGTTTGCCGTAAGCTTCACTCCCACGACTACGGGTATCATTACGAGTTGGCAGTGGAACTTCGGCGACGGGACTGGCAACGCCGGCACGGGTAGCACCGTGACCGCTGCCACCAAATCGTATACCAACGCAGGTTCCTATAGCGTGAGCCTCACTGTAACCGGCCCTGGCGGAAGTGCCACGCAGGCTCTACCGAATCCGATTACCGTCATCCCGCCGCCCCCGACGGTGGACTTCAGCGCCAGCCAGACCAAGGGCGTTACCCCGCTTGCCGTGAGCTTCACTCCCACGACTACGGGTATCATCACGAATTGGCAGTGGAGCTTCGGCGACGGGACGACCAGCGCCGGAACCGGAAGCACTGTGACCGCAGCAACTAAATCGTATACCAACGCAGGTTCCTATGGCGTGAGCCTCACTGTGACCGGCCCTGGCGGAAGTGCCACACAGACCCTAGCGAACCCGATTACCGCAGTCCCGCCGCCTCCGACGGTGAACTTCACCGCCAGCCAGACCAAGGGCATTACCCCGCTTGCCGTGAGCTTCACTCCCACGACTACGGGCATCATTACGAGTTGGCAGTGGGACTTCGGCGACGGGACGACCAACGCCGGAACCGGAAGTACGGTGCCCGCAGCAACTAAATCCTATACCAACGCAGGTTCCTATGGCGTGAGCCTCACTGTGACCGGCCCTGGCGGAAGTGCCACGCAGGCTCTACCGAATCCGATTACCGTCATCCCGCCGCCCCCGACGGTGGACTTCACCGCCAGCCAGACCAAGGGCGTTACCCCGCTTGCCGTGAGCTTCACTCCCGCGACTACGGGTATCATTACGAGTTGGCAGTGGAGCTTCGGCGACGGGACGACCAACGCCGGAACCGGAAGTACGGTGCCCGCCGCAACTAAATCGTATGCAAACGCAGGTTCCTATAGCGTAAGTCTCACCGTGACCGGCCCTGGCGGAAGTGTCACACAGACCCTAGCTAACCCGATTACCGTAGTCCCGCCGCCTCCGACGGTGAGCTTCACCGCCAGCCAGACCAAGGGCATTGCCCCGCTTGCCGTGAGCTTCACTCCCGCGACTACGGGTATCATTACGAGTTGGCTGTGGAACTTCGGGGATGGGACAACCAGCGCCGGCACCGGAAGCACTGTGACTCCTGCTGCCAAGTCGTATGCAAATGCCGGCAACTTTAGCGCGAGCCTCACTGTGACCGGCCCCGGCGGGAGTGCCACACAGACCTTGGCTAACCCGATTAGCGTAGCCCCGCCGCCCCCGACGGTGAACTTCACCGCCAGCCAGAACAAGGGCGTTGCCCCGCTCGCCGTGACCTTCACCCCTACGACGACAGGTGCCATTACTAGCTGGCAGTGGAATTTCGGCGATGGGACTACCAATGCGGGAACGGGAAGTAACGTGCCCATAGCGATCAAGTCGTATGCCAACGCGGGTAGCTATGCCGCGAGTCTCTCGGTGACCGGTCCCGGCGGGAGTGCTGCACAGACTCTACCCAATCCGATTAGCGTCGCCCCGCCGCCGCCGACGGTGGACTTCACGGTCAAGCAGACTGGCAGCAGCGCTCCGGTTGCCGTGACCTTCACACCCACTACGACAGGGCCCATTAGTAATTGGCAGTGGAGTTTCGGTGACGGGACCTTTGTCTCGGGAACGACAAGTACTGTGCCTGCTGAGATCAAGTTGTATGGCAACGCAGGTGCCTATGCCGCGAGTCTCATGGTGGCAGGCCCCGGTGGGACCGCCACACAAACACTATCGAGTCCGCTTACCATCAACGCGCCGTCCTCAACCAGCGCCACAGGCAGCAGTGCTAGCAATACCAGCGGGCTAGTGGCGGCCTATGGCTTTGATGAGGCCAATGGTTTGTACGTGGAGGATGCTTCCGGCTCTGGCAATTATGGTGTAATTTCGGGAAGTTCCACCAGAGTCGCCAATAGTCTTTTTGGCAATGCCCTAAAACTCAATGGTGCGAATAACTGGGTCACAGTCCAAAACAGCCCGTCGCTGGCCTTAGCCACGGGCATGACGCTGGAGGCTTGGGTATATCCCACAGTGCCGATGTGCGGTGCTAGTACCGTCATCATGAAAGAAGGGGCGAGCGCCGAAACGTACCTGCTAGCCGCAAACAACAACACTAGCCAACCCATGTCAGCGGTTTGGACGGGAAGCGAAGTGACGGTCGGCGGCAGCACACAGGTTCCGCCCAACCTATGGACGCATTTGGCGGCCACCTACGACGGGCAGTACCAGTCCCTCTATGTCAATGGCGTTCTGGTTAACATGATGCCGCAAACCGGTGCCGTCACCACCTCGTCCGGCGTCTTGCGGATCGGCGGGAATGCCTTATGGGGCGGGTATTTCCAAGGCTATATCGACGAAGTGCGGATATACAACAGGGCATTGACTAACGCACAAATCGTCGGCGATGGCACTACCGCAATCGGTGTGTCGAATCCGCTTAAGTTTGTCGCAGGCGACACAAACATTGAATCCACGGTGGACTCCATCCCGGCGGGCACGGCACAAGCGTTCAAGATTACGCCTGCAGCGACCCAAACACTGACCAACATTCAGGTCTACTTGGATGCGAGTTCGACCGCGACAAAGCTGCAAGCAGCCATTTATACCAGCACGACCGACGGGCATCCGAGGGCGTTGTGGGGATCGACCGGCATATTGACTACATTGCAGGCCGGCGCTTGGAATTCGGTCTCCCTGTCCCCACTGGGTCTGTCCCCAAGCCAATCCTATTGGATAGCGATACTCGGAACGGGAGGGACGTTGAACTTGCGGGTCCAGCCGGGAGCAGGCACAAGTGTGACAGAGGTCAGTGCGTCCGCGAAGCTAACTAGCCTGCCGAACAATTGGACAACGGGCAGCCTTTCGACGACCGGCGGGCAGGTGTCGGTCTATGGTGCCGGTTATTGACGGCTTCGTGCGCCACCACTCACCATATTATTGAAACAAGGAAACACTACAGCATTTTCAACATCAAAGAGTTACTTGATAGCTGGAATGAAATGGCAAGTTATTCGGTTCAATTGAAACTTATCTGAATATCCTTTAATAGGTATATTTTAAAGATGAAAATGCTGCACATAAATATATCCGCATGCTTCACATACCACATTTC
>CAIZPP010000212.1 GCA_903934875.1 uncultured Methylococcaceae bacterium | reverse complement strand
ATTTTTAACTGATGTTACGCAGTCATCGCTAGAGGATGGCAACTTGTGGAGTGCGGCGACTCGTCGCCGCTGGAGGCAAAAGGCGGCGACGAGTCGCCGCAATCCACAACATCCGGGCTACAGCCTACACGGTTGCGTAACATCAGTTTTTAAGATGAAAATGCTGTAACTACGCCTGTAACTGCGGCCTCCCCTCCGCCGGCCAATCCAGATGGTAAAACTGACCTCTAGGCCGGTCGGTGCGCTCATAAGTATGTGCGCCGAAATAGTCGCGCTGGGCTTGCAGCAGGTTGGCGGGCAGGCGGGCCGAGCGGTAGCCGTCAAAATAGGCCAGCGCGGATGAGAACGCGGGGGTGGGGATGCCGTTGCGCACACCTAGGGCAACCACGTCACGCCAATGGCTTTGCCCCCGGTGTAGGGCATCGCGGAAGTAAGGGTCTAGCATCAGGTTCTTCAAGCCCGGATCAATCGCATAGGCATCGGTGATCTTCTGCAAGAACCGGGCGCGGATGATGCAGCCACCGCGCCAAATTTGTGCGAGTGTCCCAAAGTCCAAGTTCCAGCCATAAATCTTTTGCGCCTCGGCCATCAGTTGAAAGCCTTGGGCATAGGCGCAAATTTTCGAGCAATACAAGGCGTCGCGTATGGCGGCAATCAGCGCGGCGGCATCTTCCACTCGCTTGGTTTCAGGCCCCTGCAACAACTTGGAGGCTTCCACCCGCTCCTCTTTCAAGGCGGACAATGAACGGGCGAACACTGCCTCGGCGATGGCGTTGGCAGGCACACCCAATTCCAGTGCGCTGGAGGCAGTCCAAAGCCCTGTGCCCTTTTGACCGGCGGTATCCAGCACCTTGTCAACCAAAAAGCCATCTCCCGCTGTGTCTGGCTGCTGGAGTATGTCACCCGTGATTTCAATCAAATAGCTCGACAATTCGCCTTGGTTCCAATCCTGGAAAACTTTGCCGATGGCATCGGACCCCAAGCCCAACAAATTTTTCATCAGCCAGTAAGCTTCGCAGATTAACTGCATGTCAATGTATTCGATGCCGTTGTGTACCATTTTGACATAATGGCCCGCACCGTCTGGACCTATGTGGGCGGTGCAAGGCACTCCCCCTGCCACTGGGCTGCCTGGGGCTGCACCAGACAGGGGCGATCCGGTTTGCGCATCCACTTTGGCGGCCACGGCATTCCAAATAGGGGCCAGCTCGGCCCAGGCCTCCGCGCTGCCGCCAGGCATTAAAGAAGGCCCGAAGCGGGCGCCGGTTTCGCCCCCCGAAACCCCGGAACCGATGAAACGCAGTCCTTTGGCATTCAAGTCTTTTTCCCGGCGGATGGTGTCCAGCCAATGGGCGTTGCCCCCGTCAATGACGATATCGCCGGGTTCGAGATGGGGCAGCAAACTTTCGATGGTTTTGTCGGTGGCTTCACCCGCTTTGACTAACAAGATGATTTTACGGGGGCGTTTCAGACTGCGGGTCAATTCCTCCAGCGTTTCAAAGCCTAACAAGCGAGCGCTGGAAGGCTCGTTTTTTTTACTTTGACTGATAAAATCCCGCATTTTTTCCGCATGGCGGTTATAAACGGCGATGGTGTAGCCATGATCGGCAATGTTCAAGGCCAAGTTCTGGCCCATGACAGCAAGACCTATCAGGCCGATGTCGGCGGACTCTGTACTCATGGATTCTCTCCTGCAGATGGCAAATGTGTCTACTGTATAAGAAAATATCGCCCCTGTCTTCGTTTGCCCCTTTAAACTACGCAAAGGATTCAACTCGTTTGGCACAGGAGTGGGTTCATGGGAGAAAGCATAAGGTAGCTTGCATTATTTAGGGGCAACCATAGGTAGCACGCACAATTATGAGGCATCCTGATTTTAATATAAGCTTATGATAAATATATTAAACGATTGTGGCATGTTTTTTGATATATATTTAAGACAAAGCTGCGGTCTTTGTGAACGACTAGCCATAAAAACGCATTCGCTTATGCTGTCTATTGTTTTTTATACGATAATTTTATATGCCGATTTGTAAAATTCTGGAACTTTAAACAGATTGAAACCGCTGAACAACCTTCTCACAAACCAAGATGAGGACATGACGAATGAAAAAAATTAATAAACTCAGACTTAACCGGCTGAGCCCGTTGGCGGCAGGCTTGTCCGTCGCCTTGGTAGCGGGAAGTGCGATTGCAGCAGACCCAATTCCTGCAGGCGCACAACTCCCAGGTGTCGTAACCAATCCTGAATTTCCAGAGAAGTCGAACCCGGCCAATTGGTCAGAACCTACTCCTCCTGCTCCTGCTCCTGTCGCAGCACCTGCCGAGCCGGCCGGCGCACTCGAAGCGGCGAAGCTGAATCCCAATAACCTTGCGTTTATGAAAGACGCAGGGTTGACCTTCGGCGGATGGCTGCAAACTGGCGTGACTTACAATGCCGGTGCCCCCAATAATGGCTTCAACGGACCGGTAACATTTGGCGACCGCTCTGCCGAACTGCAACTCAACCAGTTTTACCTATATCTGCAAAGGGCCGTGGCTACCGAAGGCGATTCCTGGGATTTCGGTGGCCGGTTTGACTTCATGTGGGGTTCGGATGCCATCTTCACCCAGGCTTACGGTGTACCTTCCTATGACGTGAACAACGGCAAAGCACTGACGCGCAGCCATTGGGACTTGAATTTGCTAAGAAATACGGGGCGCTTCTATGACATCGCCTTGCCGCAGTTGTATGCGGAAATGTACGTCCCCATCGGTAACGGCTTGGATGTCAAGATAGGGCACTTCTATACACCCGTAGGCTACGAAGTCGTCACATCGCCGGACAACTTTTTCTACTCCAAACCCTACACCTTCCAATACGGGGAGCCCTTCACACACACCGGCATCTTGGGAAGCTACACTTTCGACAAAAATTGGTCAGCTTTAGGCGGCGTGGTGACGGGAAGCGCGACCGGCGGCTGGGATGGCGGTTGGGATCAGCAGCTTGGCAACTGGGATGGTTTGGGCGGTGTCACTTGGAACACCGAAGACAAAGCCACTTCCTTGTTTGTCAGCGGCACTTACGGCGGAACGTCCGAACACAGTTCCCAGAGCTGGGGTTTATATAGCATAGTCCTCAAGCATAATCTGCTGGATGACCTGCATATGGTCATGCAGCACGACCACGGTTATGCGAATGGGGTTCTCGTATCCGATGGCAATGGTGGCGTTACCAATAAAAACGCAGAGTGGTATGGCATTAACAGCTACCTGTTCTATGACGTACAAGACAATCTGACCGCAGGCATACGCGGAGAATGGTTCCGTGACCAGGCTGGCTTCCGCGTCTGCTCACCGGGCCGCGTTTCTGCAGCTACTAATGACAGCTATGGCACCCCGGTCAGTTCGGCGGCCAGCTTCTTATGCAACCCGTCATCGGGTGCCAGTTATTATGCAGTAACTGCCGGTTTGACTTACAAGCCCGTCAAGTGGCTGACCTTGCGTCCTAACGTCCGTTACGACTGGGTTGACGGCAAGGATGGCTCCGGTAACAGTTACAAGCCTTTCGGCAACGGCAAAGACGCTCAATTGCTGTTCTCTAGCGATGCGGTGATTGTGTTTTAACAGCGTTTTCAACTACAGAATCTTCAACATCAAAGACTTACTTGATAGCTGGAATGAAGGGGGCAAGATATTCAGTTAACTTGAAACGTTAGCTGAATATCCTTTATAGGTATATTTTTAACTGATGTTACGCACAGGCCCCTGCGCTATTATCTGCAAAGGATTGCCGATACGCGAAGATTCGTTTTGGAGTGTCAAGGCTTGCCTTGACAGGCAAAGCGAGCTTTGCCACTCCAATACGTAACATCAGTTTTTAAGATGAAAATGCTGTACTCTGAATAAAGCGGACACGAATTGAGCCGATGCATGAATATAGCCCGTCATTCCGGTCATGGATGCCGGAATCCAGCGTCCAAGGATGGCAAACTACGGGTTATGGCAAGCCTATCCCAGGCTTGAGGCTTCACGTCCATGTGACTGGATGCATTCGGGACATCCCTGTCCCGAACCCTATGGGCGGTTCGCCTAAGCAAATCGGCTATCCTGCCGATTTGTCCTGCATCCGAGATGGAATGAAGGAGTTTTACCCAAATTGCAAACCGCTCCCACTGGCATCGCCTACATCAAGCACATTCTTCCTCACCCCCGCCGCCCACCAAATCCGGCATGCGCCTTCATCGGACACCATGCACGGCCCGACCGGGTTGCGCGGGGTGCAGGGTGAACCATAGATTTTACATTCGGACGGCGATATTTTCCCCAACACGACCCGCGCACATTCACAGCCGGGTGGCATTTCGCCCGCATGGCGGCGGGCTTGGTCATTGTAGGCGGGAAACTGCAAACGGGCGTTATGACCGTCGTATAGGGGCTTAAGTTCATAGCCCGAGGCGGGTATGGGGCCTATGCCCCGCCAATTGGCCGTGACCACATCAAAACAACCCGCCAGGCATTGCCTTGCCGTGGGGTTGCCACCTGGCTTGACTGCCAACGGATAGCAGTTCTGCAATTTCGGGGTTTGCTTGATCTGTTGTTGCAAAACCGAATAGATCGCTTCAAGCAGGCTATCCGGCATGAAACCGGCGATGGCGGTGGGAATCTGGTGGTCCTTTACGACGAACTCCCATTCCTCTGGCCCCATGACCGTGGATACATGGCCTGGGGCAATCAGCGCATCAAAACCCGGCTCCTCCGAATCCAACAGCGCGGCGACGGCTGGCCAAGTCAGCCGGCCACTCAACAGCAGGAACAGATTCTCTGGCAATCCTTCCGCTATCATCGCGGCAATCGGTGCCAGCGTCGTCTCGAAACCAACGCAATGGAAAACGACAGGGGTTGCCGGGTGGTCACGGGCGATATGCACAGCATCCCTAGGTGAGGCGATGGGGCGGACATCGCCACCGGCAGCCTTGGCCTGCTCCAAGGAGCGGACTTCACCGCGAGGAACATTGACCGGCACCCGCAGCATGTCGCCAAAACTGACCACGATGACTTTCTCCTTTAGGGCCAATTGTATAGCTTGGTAAATATCTTCTTCGGGGCAGATGCAAACCGGACAACCCGGCCCCGGTATCAGCCGGATGGGCTGGGGCAAAATGCTACGCAAACCCGCCATGGAAATGGAGCGCTCATGTCCGCCACAGACATTCATGATGCGGACTTCACCGGGAAGGTCCAATGCGCGAATCTGCTCCAGTTTTTGTTGGGCAACGCTAGATGGGTTGGGCTTTGTCATGGTGTGGCGTTTTATTTTTAGGTCAAACCGGTCAATGCGAAGGGCAAAACCGACTCGGTTTTCAAAACCGAGTCGGTTTGTGATGGTTTTTGGGAAAAAGCTAGCAAAAATCAGGCAGTCCGTTTAACCGGCACAAAGCGAATCTCGGGTTGGGTGCTGTGCAGCATCCGCCCTTCCGCCTGCACCTTAGGCGTAAGCGTCTGTTGCTGTTGCCGTGCCTGATGGTAGCTTTCCAACTCCCCATGCAACCAGCTTATCCATGCATCCAAACCTTCCCCGGTTTTGGACGACAGGCGCAAAGCCGGGGCTTTCGTGGCTAAATTACGCAGACAGCCTTCCGCCCGTTGCGGCGAAAACTCGGGAATATAAGACAGCAGATCCGTTTTGCTGATCAACATCAAATCGGCGGCACGAAACATCACCGGATATTTGGCCGGTTTGTCGTCCCCCTCGGTAACGGAGAGCAGGGCGACATTGCGATGGTGGCCCAAGTCGAAGCTCGCCGGACACACCAGATTGCCGACGTTTTCAATGAACAGCACATCCAATTCATCCAGATTCAAATGGTCCAAGCCTTTTCCCACCAGATGGGCATCCAAATGGCAAGCCGTTCCGGTGGTGATTTGATGGGCCGGTATGCCTAGCGCACGGATGCGGTCGGCATCGTTTTCCGTTTCCAGATCGCCCTCGATGACCCCAATCCGCAACGCGCCATCCAATTTTCGAATAGTCGCCTCCAGCAAGGCGGTTTTGCCCGATCCGGGCGAGGACATCAGGTTGATGGTCAACACACCCTGCTTGTCGAGTCGCGCACGGTTAAGCTCGGCCTGTCGGTCGTTATGCAGCAGCAGGTTGTTGAGGATTTTTTCAGGCGTTTGACCAATACTGGCCTTACCCTTGGGGGGGGTTAGCAAATGCCGGTTGCCGTCAGTGATATTGCATCCGCAGGTGTCGCACATGATTTTTTTTCACCAGATTTTAGGAAGTGTGTTCAGATCATTCAGCAAGTCTGTGACTTCGATTTTTTTGCGATGCGCAGTAACTATAGTGGCAATACGCCTGCATCGGCAACCCACAAGGAGTATTCTGACCTCTTCATACCTAAAAACTTGTAAAGAGGAAGTTCACCCTTACTTTCGTGCCACTCATCAATAAAATCATCAATGTCGTCAAGCAGTGCCTCACCATTCAGACATTTTTCAATAAAATTAGACATCAATTTTTCTCAAGTGCACTAGGTCTTTAATTAAATTACCGTAGCCTCGATGAAATGAAGCGGAATCGAAGCTACCAAAGCATCTTGATTGGGTGTATGGTTGCGCAAAGTATACAATTAAATCAAAGGCGCGGTTGAATGTCAGTCATTTTTAATCATATATTAACAAGAATTTCTGAATGGCCGACGGCAGGTCTGAACAGCCTTATCGCCGAGAGCGAATGCGAAGGGTTCCGTTTTGTTAGACGCGCCTTCGATGATTGGCATTCCGGAACCAATCAATTTTCACACGAAGGCGAGGCCCTTTTTGGTGTATTTGAGCACAAGCGCATCTTGGCGATAGGCGGTATCAATCGAGCGACAAAGGATAGTGGCCGTTTACGCCGAGTTTACGTACAACGCGAAGAACGTGGCAAAGGAGTCGGAAAGCATCTTGTCCAACACATTCTCTGTTTCGCAGGCGGGTATTACTCACGCGTAGTGCTGCGATGCGACACCGACGCAGCAGACAGTTTTTATCGTGCGCTCGGCTTTGCGCAAGTGCATGATGAAACGCAAATCACTCATGTGTTTGACCTGCGATCCATGCTGAACCAGCAAGTAGCCTTTGGACACGCACGGCAACCTGACCTGCCCATGGGCGCACCGGCTTCACCGGAAACCGGCCGCAGTAGGCCAGGATTCAGCGAGGCCGTGCCGGACTCCCCAGCAATAGTTCCTTCAAGACAGTAGAAATCTTTTTCTTGACTATGTAATCCATTGGATTACATTAATAGCCATGCTTACTACTGTCACCGAACTCCCAGAATACATTTGGCGTGCTAACGAATTGCTTAGTGAAGCAGAGCGAAAGTCCATCATTGATTATCTTGCGGCTCATCCACGGGCAGGGGACATTATGGAAGGTACTGGTGGCATCCGTAAAATTCGTTGGTCGCGGTGGTGGCAGAGGGAAAAGTAGCGGTGTCCGCGTCATTTACTATTACCATGACCAGCGCATTCCGCTTTATTTGCTTACTGTTTTTGGAAAAAATGAAAAATCGAATATCTCAAAATCTGAACGTAACGAATTGGCTAGGCTTGTCGGCTTACTTGTGCAAGTTGCACTAGAGAGGGAGCATGTCTAAAGCATTTGAAAGTATTGCACAAGGTTTGCGTGAGGCAATCTCTCTTAATGAAGGGCAAGCAATTCAAACGAACACGTATCACCCAGAAAAAATTGATGTGGTGCAGTTGCGTAACACGCTTGGGCTTACACAATCTGAATTTGCAGCTAAGTTTTGCATCAGTCTTGGAACGCTTCGCCACTGGGAGCGAGGTGACCGCAAACCCCATGGACCTGCATTGGCTCTACTGCATGTGGTAGCAAAAGAACCCCAAGCGGTACTTCGTGCGCTGGCTTAAGCCATGCCGCATTACCCCGGATTGCGCCGCAAGCGGCTCCATCCGGGCTACGGCCTACACAGTTGCGTAACATTAGTGACTTAAAGCTTTGGCTCATATCGGTAAATTGCTGATGCAGGGCAAAGTGTTGCCGATATGAGCCAAAGGTTTAATCATCCACCACCATTTCAACCCTCGCAAGGATGAGTTCATCTCCCCGGATCAAGCGCGTATCATTCCCACCGCACACCGAACAAAGTAAAGAAGAAGGCATCGCCTCCGATTCACTCCCACAGACATTGCACAGCACACGGGGCGCTACCACTTCGGTCACCATCTCTGCCAGATCGGCAACGGTGCCAGCGCGGGCGATGGTGAACGCCGTCTCCAACAACTGAGGTTCCACCCCCGCCAACTGGCCGATTTGAACGGTGACGGAGGCAACGGACCGTGCCTGGTGCTTGCGGGCCAATTCGGTCACTTGATCGATCAAATTCTGGCATAAGGAAAGTTCATGCATTGAGTTGAGGCTCTTCGTCCAATATTTGGTCGAACAACTCCCACGTCGATTGGGCCTGCTCTGCCGATAGCGTCTGAATCGCGTAACCAACATGGATCAACACATAATCCCCGACACTGACGTTTTCGCCCTGCAACAGGAACAAGCTCACATCACGTTCGACTCCACGAGCCGAACAACGCGCATCGAATCCATTGAGTTGGGTAATCTGCATAGGCACGGCAAGACACATAGGGGTTTTCTCCAAGTTACAGCGTTTTCATGTTTACTCACTAAATCACTACAAAATTGGATAGAGTGTAGGGTGGGCAAAGGCCGCTAGGCCGTGCCCATCAAACCGCCCAAGATGGGCACGGCCTAGCGGCCTTTGCCCATTCTACCAATAAGCTGTTTTTAAAGTGATACGGGAGTAAAAGCTAACTTAAAATGAATATTCAAACAACCTTTGGTTGAAAAAAATATCTAGCGACAACCAAAAGCCTTACCAAGTGACCGATTGATGTTGAAAACGCTGTATATGCTGGAATCCAGTCCCAGGGACGTGAAACATCAAGCTTACCATAGGCTTGCCGTAACGATCATGTCGTCGGCATCGACACCCCCAACCAGGAAATTGGCCGTGGATGGGTAGAGGCAGGGATGCCGAAACCCATCATTCGGGCTGGTTGGGCGGAAGAACAAGGATTTGATGTGGCTTTGCTGAAGCGTATACTAGGGAGAAATGGACTTGATGGTTCTTTGTGAATTCAACGGGGGTTCCAACGTGGGAATGCGTTCTCGGAAGCGCCAGCTTTCGGTATTACAGCGTTTTCATGTTTAAAAACTAGCTAAAGATGGATTTTCAAACAATCACTGACTTAAAAAATATCTAGCAACAACCATTAGCCTTATAAAGTAACCGATTGATGTTGAAAACGCCGTAGAGGATTATACAATGAATGCAAAATCAGTTTTTGCGAAAATCGCCCTGTATATGTCGGTCCTTGCAATGGTCGGGTTTGCCTTGGATGCCTTAGCCCAACCGGCGCAAGTCGGCATTACTGCCCCGGCATCCGATGGTATGCATGTTGCGACCGGCAGCTCAGTGACATTTACGGGTACCGCGACCGACCCCAACGGGTTAGCGCTTAACTACAGTTGGAGTTTTTCGGACGGTACTAGCCAGAATGGACAAACCGTCGCCTATCAAATACCCGCCACGGCAACTGTCGGATCGACGATTACCGCGACACTCACAGTGACCAACTCCGCTAATGAGGCAGCTACCACCCAGCCAACCCGTTCTGTGACTGTCGGCTTGGCCCAACCGACGCAAGTCAGCATTACTAGCCCGGCATCCGATGGAATGAATGTTGCGGCCGGCAGATCGGTGACATTTACGGGTAACGCGACTGAATCAGACCCGAATGCGTTACCGCTTATCTATACCTGGAATTTTTCTGACGGTACAAGCCAGACTGGACAAACCGTCAATTATCCAGTTGCTGCCAGTGCGACTGCCGGATCAACGATCAGCGCAACACTCAATGTAACCAACTCCACCAATGTGTTAGCCGACACCCAGCCGACGCGTTCCGTGACGGTAATCTCAGCACCTGTCTCCGCAAATCTCATCTACGTTGCCAATTATTTTGCCAATACAGTCACGCTAATTGACCCGGCTTCGAACCAAGTGGTCACGACCCTCACGGTCAACGGCCGCCCCTATGGCCGGGCCATCAGTGCAGATGGAAAATATACCTATATTGTCTATCCCAAAAACGGAGTCCCGTCCGGTACGGTCTCGGTATTTGACACAGTCAACCGTGTGGTGATATCCGCAGCCTCGGTTGGCAATACCCCCAATGGCACCGCCACCACACCCGATGGCACTTTGTCCTACGCCACAAATTTTGACTACCTTGGCAGCGTCACTGTTACCAGCACGGCGACCAATACGGTGACCAGTACCATCGGCGTGGGTCGCTACCCGACGGCAGTCGCCATCACCCCAGACGGAACATCCGCCTATGTGGCGAATTATTGGGACGGCACTGTCTCAGTGATTGGCATTGCCGGCAATACGGTGACAACGACGATCCCGGTTGGACCCTATCCGTTTAGCGTGGGCAATGTCCTACTCACGCCGGCGACGACTTTCAGTGCCTTCAGCGTCCAAAACCTGACGATTGCCCCCCGCCAGGGAGTGTTGTCATTCTCGTCCACCTTCACCTTGGGCGATACCAGCGTCGGCATTGCCCCCGCACTGCAAGCTACCCTGTTGAGGATCGGCAATTTTGTACTGGCAATACCTCCGGGTGCCTTCAAACAAATTGGGTGGGGTGGGCCTTATTGGTTTAGCGGGACATTCCAAGGGATGGCTGTGCAAGCGCTGCTTCAGCCATTGGGAGGTCAACAATATTCGCTAGAGGCTTATGCTTTCAATGCGATTTTGATTGGCATACCGACCCCCGCCACAGTACAACTGACCATAGGCGGGGAA
This sequence comes from uncultured Methylococcaceae bacterium, assembly GCA_903934875.1. Lineage (GTDB taxonomy): Bacteria > Pseudomonadota > Gammaproteobacteria > Methylococcales > Methylococcaceae > Methylumidiphilus. The sequence goes on along the minus strand of CAIZPP010000212.1, from coordinate 270 downwards.
AACGGAACTACAACGGTGAACCCAACTTTGAGTCCGTAATACAGCGTTTTTAATATCAAATGATTACTTGTTACAGCATTTTCAACATCAAAGAGTTACTTGGTAGTGGGTATGATAGCGCAGGTTATTCGGTTAACCTGAAGGGTTAAAGGAATGTCGGTTTTAGGTATATTTTTAACTGATGTTACGCATTGGAGTGGCAAAGCTCGCTTTGCCTGTCAAGGCAAGCCTTGACACTCCAAAACGAATCTTCGCACATCGGCAATCCTT
>CAIZPP010000211.1 GCA_903934875.1 uncultured Methylococcaceae bacterium | reverse complement strand
CGCGAATGATAGAATCACCCTTGGGAAGTTGTTCATTAGTCCGTCCCGAAGTGGAAACTGCCGACTGGAGAGCCGTGTGCGGGAGAACCGCCAGCACGGTTCGGAGGGAGGGGAGGTTGTGAGCCTTCCCTACCCCTATACATGTTGAACGGTGCATGTGGGCTGAACGATGACCAAGACCTAATTATCAAACCGACCTCATATCCTATCTTAAATCAAAATATGCGAACCTATCTCTGCCAGCCGAAGGATCGCAAGTAATGACACCGCAGCGACTCACACCCTACCAAAGCCAGTATTACGCATGGCTGATGACCCGACGCGCAGGGGGGATACCGTGGAGCCGCTGGCATCCACCCTTGTCGATTCGCAGGTTGACCTCAATCCTCACCAAGTCGAGGTTGCCCTGTTTGCCTGTAAGAACCCCCTGTCACTCGGCGTGATCCTAGCCGACGAGGTGGGCTTGGGGAAAACCATTGAGGCCGGGCTCGCCATCTCCCAGCGCTGGGCCGAACGCCGCCGCAGAATCTTGATTATCGTCCCGGCCAACTTGCGCAAGCAGTGGCATCAGGAGTTGCAAGACAAATTCTGTTTGCAGGGTCTGATTTTGGAGACCAAGAGTTACAACGCCATCGCCAAACAGGAACGCAGGAGCCCATTCCTGATGAACACCGGGCCTGTGATCAGCTATTTTCAACAAGAAGTCGAAAAGCTCGATGCCTGGGACGTTGGCCCGAAACTGGGGCTGGAACAAGAAATCAAGGAACTGACCGCGAGATCAAGGAGGTCCGTCGCATTGCCGCCACCGCGCCCACGCTAGACGAAAAACTAAACTAGCAAAAGCGCCAGAGGGAATTGGAAGGTACTACGTACTTGAACAAACCATTGAATATAAATCAATCAAGGCCGTGTCTGGCAAGAATGAGTCATTTCCTCAGGAAAAACTATTTCACTACTTGATTACTAAGGCGCCGCAGATTTGAGGAATGATGATGAAACAAAAACTTAAACTGACTTGGATCGACAAAGAGAAGCATCCCCATTTGGAACCGCGTATTTTTCTGGACGGCACAAAGAAATTTGAACATGGCCCACTATGGGAGATGTTATGAATAGAGCACACGCTCTTGAATTGTTGATTAAAAGCAAACCAACACTCGCCGCTCGTTACGGAGTCACTAAGCTTGCGCTGTTTGGCTCGACGGTGAGGGATGCGGCACACAGCGATAGCGACGTTGACATTTTGGTTGCCTTTGATGGCCCGGCAACATCTGAGCGTTATTTTGGCGTTCAGTTTTATCTTGAAGACCTTTTTGGCTGTCCGGTTGATCTGGTGACGGATAAAGCTTTGCGCCCGGAATTACGCCCGTTTATCGAGCAAGAGGCTGTGCATGTCTGATGCTATTCAGCGGGAATGGCGGTTTTATCTGGACGATATGATTGGCTTTGCCCAGAAAGCGATGGCTTACACCGATGGACTCGATCAAGCCTCATTTGTATCGAGTGGTTTAAATTATGATGCCACGGTGCGCAATCTTGAACTCATCGGCGAAGCGGCTACCCATATTCCTGACGAAATACGCAAAGCCTATCCCGACATTCCTTGGCGGCTGATTATTGCGACTCGCAACCGGCTGATTCATGGGTATCTCGGCATCGACAACGACACGCTGTGGAGCATTATCCAAGACGAGGTACCCAAACTGCTATATCAACTCATGGGGCTTAGAGGTCAATTGGCATGACGGGCAAACAAAAACTCGAACTCACTTGGATAGGCAAGGGGAAACGGCCTAGATTAGAACCGCGTATTTTGTTGGAAGACCCGACGAAGTCTTATCACGCCAAATTCAAAAACTCCCCTCGCCCTGCGGGAGAGGGGGCGGGGTGAGGGAGGATATTTTCGACAACCGCCTGATTTTCGGCGACAACCTTTTGGCATTGAAAGCCTTGGAGCAGGAATTCACCGGCAAGGTGAAGTGCGTATTCATTGACCCACCGTTTAATACGGGTGGTGCATTTGAGTATATGGAAATATCTGCTGGTCCCCCACGACGAAATTACGGAATCAAAACGGCTAGTCGATTTTCTGCGATTTGAGGTGCAGGGGTAGCTTTGAAGCCGTCATTCCGTACTTCCTCTTTTCGTATGTGCAAATCTTGAGAGGAATGGCGGTCTTAATGCAGATTGGTGAAGCTTGTCGTTTTACTCCTCAGCAGAAACGGTATTCCGCATAAAAACAAAACCCCGGACTGACGCAAGTCAGTACGGGGTTCCGAAAATTTCCACAGGGCTTTCACCCTCTGGGAATTATTTCAGTTGGTGATGCTTGAAGCCAGCATTCAACTTGGCGTCGACATCGGCCGCTGTTCTGCGAGCGGTGGCATCAGCCGCTTTCGCGGTGGATTCAGCCTGCTGTGCAGTGGACAGCGCTTCATCGGCGGTGCTTTTTACGGAAGACACCTCAGCCTTCAGACCGTCGATTTGGGTCTGCAAGTTGGTGATGTCGCTCTTGGATGCGCAACCTACGGTTAGGCCAGCGGAGAGGAGAATTACTGCGAGCTTTGTAGCTTTCATCATATCGTTTCTTTCCTTTCTATCATGAAAGATTAAAAGAACACCTAACCCGTGATTGAGTTAGACGGTACCCAGTGGTTATTCTGCCATAAAATGGCCGAATTATCCAGCATTATTTTATTTGGTTCAACGAATCACCACAAGGGTGCCCTTTTTAATCCACTTCGACAGGCGGTCGATTTCTTCATTAGTTAATGCTATGCAACCGCTGGTCCAGTTGAAAACATCATGGAATTCACGCTCAACCGGTCCTAGCCCGTGTATGCCAATTTGGCCTCCAAGCGGTGTATTCTGTGGGGGAACGCCTTCTTCCATCTCGGCCCGCATGATTGAACGCACTGTTTCTTCCCCTATCAGCCCAGTGCGAAAGGCACGCTTGGCATTATCAATGTTGGGGTAAGTCAGGCCGAGAAAACGATGAAACTTACTGTTTTCATTGACCCAGCCTATGCGGTACTCTCCTAGGGGGGTTTTTTTGTCGTTGCGGGCTTTTTCAAAATCCGCACCATGTTGACCTATCGCCACATGGGGGAAAACTTCCAATTCATCCTTGCCTTGCATGACTTTCAGCACGCGCGGTTCAGTCTCCACCAGCACCCAGATGCCCTGTATCTCTCCAAATGCTGGCGCCCCACCCAGCAAGATGGCAAGTGAGAAGATAAATTGTCTCAATTTCATACTTGAAGCTCCATATTGTTGCTTGGATAACAGCCGAATACATTAGAATAGGCGCACCTTTTCAACCATCTTAGGATCACCTGACGATGCAAATAGAAACCCGTAATACCACACCTTATCTGGACCAGAAGCCCGGCACTTCGGGCTTGCGGAAAAAAGTAAAAATATTCATGCAAGAGAACTACCTGGAAAACTTTGTCCAGTCGGTGTTCGATGTCCTCGGCGACGTGCAAGGGAAGGTTCTCGTTTTAGGCGGAGATGGCCGCTATTTTAACAGAGAAGCCCTGCAAATTATTATCAAAATGTCTGCGGCCAATGGTGTCGGCAGATTGCTGATTGGTAAAGGCGGCCTCTTGTCGACGCCAGCGGCTTCTTGCGTGATTCGGAAACACCATGCGCATGGCGGGTTTATCCTGTCCGCAAGCCACAATCCCGGCGGGCCGGATGAGGATTTCGGCATCAAATACAATGTGACCAATGGTGGCCCGGCACCGGAAAGCTTCACTAACGCGGTTTACGCCCGTAGCAGGGAAATTTCGCAATATCGCATCGGTGCAGCCCCCCTGATTGATCTGGATAGTATAGGTGAGTTTCAGGCAGGCCCAACCACGGTGCAAATCATCGATGCAGTCGAAGACTACGCCGATTTGATGGAGCATCTGTTTGATTTCAAACTTATTTCACAGGCTCTGAAGGCGGGTTCCATCACCCTGTGTTTCGATGCCATGCACGCCATTACCGGCCCTTACGCCAAGCGGATTCTCGAAGAACAGTTGGGTGCGCCGCACGGCTCGGTCATCAATGGCATTCCCAAAGAAGACTTCGGTGGTGGCCACCCCGATCCGAATTTGGTATATGCCCATGAACTGGCGGAATTGATGATGTCGCCTAACGCCCCCATGCTTGGTGCCGCCTCCGACGGCGACGGGGACCGCAATATGATCATGGGGGCACGCTTTTTCGTGACGCCCAGCGACAGCGTGGCGGTGTTGGCAGCCAATGCGCATTTGTTGCCGGGTTACCGGGGCGGGTTGCGGGGAGTGGCACGCTCCATGCCCACCAGCCAGGCCTTGGACCGGGTAGCCAAGGCGATGGGCATCGATTGCTACGAGACCCCCACCGGATGGAAATTCTTTGGCAACCTGTTGGATGCGAAAAAAATCACCCTGTGCGGCGAAGAAAGCTTCGGCACAGGCTCCGACCATGTGCGGGAGAAGGACGGCCTTTGGGCTGTGCTGTTCTGGCTTAACTTGGTTGCAGTCAAAAAACAGTCGGTTGCTGAAATTGTCCGCGAACACTGGAAAAAGTTTGGCCGGGATTATTATTCCAGGCATGATTACGAGGGAGTTGACAGTACGGCGGCAGAAGGCATCCTAGCCCTTCTAAACGGGCAGTTGGCGGAACTGCCGGGGAAAACTTTCGGCCACTACACCGTCGAGTTTGCCGACAATTTCCGCTACGTAGACCCTGTCGATGGCAGTGTCAGCGAGAACCAGGGCTTGCGCATAGTCTTCACGAACGGCTCGCGGATCGTGTTCCGCCTTTCTGGGACCGGCACACAAGGTGCAACAGTACGGATTTATTTTGAACTTTACGAGCGCGATCCCCAAAAGCACGGGCAGGATACGCAAGCGGTGCTGAAAGAGTTGATTGACTTGGCAGAAAGCTTGAGCGAGGTGAAGCAGCGCAGTGGCATGGACAAGCCGACGGTAATCACCTAGGCCAAAAAACCGCCCGCAAGGGCGGTTTTTTTGATCCAAGTTTAAACTATTGACTGATGTTACGCAGTCATCGCTAGAGGATGGCAACTTGTGGAGTGCGGCGACTCGTCGCCGCTGCACGCAACAGGCGACGACTCGTCGCCGCAGGACGCAAAAAGCGGCGACGAGTCGCCGCACTCCACAATATCCGGGCTACAGCCTGCACGGTTGCGTAACATCAGCTATTGATATTACCCCCCCCTCTCCCGCTTGCGGGAGAGGGCAAATCGAAAGTCTCACAAAAACTTCCAATTTCTGATCAAGGCTGCCTGCCCTTTGTGGACACCTGTTGAGCGATCGAGCAGATTCCATATCACGGCGTTTTCGATCTGAAAGCGCCGACCATGCCGGCCTATTTTTACCGCGCTGTAATGGTCGATGAAACCGTGCTCGGTGACTTCATCAAGGATTCTTTGGCGTTCCGGCTGTTCCACGGGTTCGGACGACATGCGCGAGGGCAGGGAGGTGAAAACGTCCCAAGACATTGCGAACAGGCTGAGTGCGGCCTGATTGGCATAATTGAAAATCGGGGCTTTGGCCGTGTCATGCGAAACCACGGCAAAGGGCGCCTGGAACAGGTAACGGGCGGCATCTTGCACACCCATTGCGGGGGCGACCAGTTCCTGCTTGGTCCAGTGGCGGAAGCTATGCCGCAGCATGGCGACATGCTGGCAAAGGAAATGGTTTTCCTCTGCTGGCATAGAAATTTTGCTCATAATAGGGTGCTGCGAAAGTAAAGCAACATTAAACTCCCTCTCCCTTCGGGAGAGGGCCGGGGTGGGGGCAAATCGAAAGTAGCTTTGCTTCCGCAGTGCCTCGTCACATCAGTCAATAGTCAGTTGGTCAATCCGGCAACCTTCTTTTCAAGTTTTTTCAACCGCGACCAAATTTCTGCAAGTTTAGGGATTACCGCGATGTTTTTCAAATACTGTTGCAGCGGCTGGGCGGGGCCCCCCGCATACATTCCGGGTTCTTTGATGTTGCGGTTAATGCCTGCCCGGTGCAGCAGCACAGAGTCGCTGGCCACGCTGATATGGTCAAGCACACCCGTCTGCCCCGATGCGATCACCCTTTGGCCAAAGCGGCTGGAGCCGGAAATGCCGGTGTGGGCGCAGAGGATGCAATCCTCGCCGATTTCGACATTGTGGCCTATGTGGCACAGAGCGTCGATGATAACGCCGGAGCGGATGATGGTGGCGCCGTAGGTGGCGCGGTCTATGGTGGTGTTGGCGCCAATCACAACCCGGTCTTCGATAATGACTTTACCGGTATGCGGGATGCGGTAGTTGCGGCGTTTTTCGTCCTGGGCGAAACCGAAGCCCTCAGAACCGATGACGCAACCGGCTTTGAGCATCACCTTGGCACCGACCTCGCAGCCGTGGCTGACCACGCTACCTGGATGTACCACGGTTTCTTGCCCGATGCGGGCATCGTGTTCGATGACGGCATTGGCCATTAGCACAACCCCTTCCCCCAACACCACATTCGCCCCGACCACCACACCCGGACCAATCACCGCGCTTTCGGGAATTGCCACGCTAGGGTGGACGATGGACGACGGGTGGATGCGCGGCCATTCCGTATGGTAGAAGTCGCGGTCATCGTAGGCCTGCTTGACCAGCGCCGTCGCCAGCCTGACGTTCTTCGCCAACAGGATGGCAAGGCTAGTGTCATCGCGCAGTTCGGCGGCAATCGTCGTGTCCGTGATCACGGCGGCAGGTTTGCGTTCGCGCAACAAGGGGAGATATTTGGCGTTATCGACAAAAACCAAGTCGCCGGCGGCGCAGTCATCAATAGGTGCGAAGCGGCTGACGGCATTGTCTGGACCGATGTGGTCATAAATCAGTCCCTGTTCCTTAAAGCGTTGAAGAATTTCCGATGCTTTCAAATTCATGGGCAATCACTGTGAAGTTGTCTATAAACGCCAGCATACCCTTTCCAAGCAAACTAGCCAAGCAATCAAGGGAAGAATATCGCAGAAAATTGTATAATAGAAGCACTCAAGCCACTGCGGACTTATTTTGGATTCAGGCTAGCCGCAGTTGTGGTTCATTGATTAAAGTCGGAGGCAGAAGCGATGAAGACTGTACTGAGCGTTAAAGGCATGAAATGCGGCGGATGCGAGGCTTCGGTGCGGGAGGCGGTAAAATCCTGCGCAGGCGTGATCAGCGTTCAGCCGAACTTTCGGGAAAATCAAGTAGAAGTCGAATACGATGAGGGCAAGGCCGATCTGCAAGCGATCAGCAGCGCTATTACCGCCAAAGGTTTCCAAGTCGGTTAGTTTTGGAGTGCCAAGGCTTGCCTTGGCAGGCAAAGCGAGCTTTGCCACTCCATGCGTAACAGCAGATAGTAAAAAAGTTCCCAGCAAACAGCGTTTGCATCCGGCTTCAAGCCATTGCCTAGGCTAAAGTTCTTTGCATGGGATGGATGATCGAAAGACAACAAGTTAAGGTAAATCTATGACAACACCTGTGCAAATTGCCGTTACAGGGGCGGCTGGACAAATTAGTTATGCGCTACTTTTCCGCATCATCGCGGGCGACCTCTTAGGGCCAGAGCAATCTGTGGTACTGCGTCTGTTGGACATACCCGGCGCACTAAAGGATTTGGAAGGAATCAAAATGGAATTGGATGATTGCGCTTCGCCTTTGCTGGCCGGCGTGGTCGTTACAGCCGATCCAAAAGAAGCGTTTGCAGATGCCGATATCGCCTTCCTAGTGGGTGCGAGACCGCGCGGCCCAGGCATGGAGAGGCAGGACCTGTTGCATGTCAATGCGGAGATTTTCTCGGTTCAAGGCCGTGCCCTCAACGAGTCGGCCAAACGGGGTGTCAAGGTGCTAGTGGTCGGCAACCCGGCAAACACCAATGCGCTTATCGCACTGCACAACGCCCCCGGCCTCGCCCCGGAGAATTTCTCAGCCATGACCAGGCTGGACCATAACCGCGCCATTAGCCTGTTGGCCAGACACAGCGGCTGTCAGGCTGCCGATATCCGCCAGATGATCATTTGGGGGAACCACTCCACCACGCAGTACCCCGATTTGCACCACGCCCTAGTCCAGGGCAAGCCGGCCTTGGACGGCGTGGATGAGGCTTGGTTTCACGACTCCTTCATTTCCACGGTGCAAAAGCGCGGGGCCGAGGTTATTGCCGTGCGTGGCAAATCCAGCGCCGCCTCCGCCGCCAACGCCGCGCTGGAACATATGCGCAGTTGGGTATTGGGCACACCCGAAGACGATTGGGTCAGCATGGCGGTCCACAGCGACGGCAGTTACGGAGTTGCCGAGGGACTGATTTTCTCGTTCCCGGTCAAAATCCAAGGCGGCGAGTACACCATCGTGCAGGGCTTGCCCATTGACGCCTTCAGCCAAGAACGGTTGAAACTGACCGAGGCCGAGTTGCTGGCGGAAAGGGACATGGTGAAGCATTTGTTTCCCTGATGAGGAAAATGCTCAGCTATTCCATCATTCCGGCAGGGAGCGCCGGAATCCAGTTTGCCTGTCAAGGCAAGCCTTGACACCGGGTGCGATTAGAAGTGATGCGGGAGTGCAAGGCCTGCCTTGCAAAGGCATCTAAAGGCAAGGCCTGCCTTGCAAAGGCATCTAAAGGCAAGGCAGGCCTTGCACTCCCAGGGTAAATTCAATG
>CAIZPP010000210.1 GCA_903934875.1 uncultured Methylococcaceae bacterium | reverse complement strand
CGTCGCCGCTGGACGCAAAAGGCGGCGACGAGTCGCCGCACTCCACAACATCCGGGCTACAGCCTACACGGTTGCGTAACATCAGTTAACAGTAAAGAGTTACCTGATAGTAGGTATTATAGCGCAGGATATTCGGCTATCAACTTAAGGCGGTGCAGGCACAAGGCTTAACCGTTCGCCCTGAGCTTGTCGACGGGTGGACGGTTAAGTCGTTCATGGTCCGAGCCTTCGACAAGCTCAGGACTCACCACGAACGGCTTAACCTCCTGCCGGCAAAAAAATTAAAAAATATAGAGTCAGCTACTTACTTTGCCGCATTGCTACACCTGCGCAATTTCATGGCGTACACTATTATCTTTAATTGTTTACGCCACTGGACCGCCATGCTCGAAGCGCTAGCCCATATCGTCAAAACCGCAGCCCAAGAGGAACTGCTTCCGCGTTTTGCGGCAGCCGAGCGCCGCTTTAAAGCCGACGGCAGCATCGTCACCGAGGCCGATCTAGCGATGCAACAACGCATGGCGGGGGAGTTGGCGGCGTTTTCGCCACAATACCGGCTGTTGGGTGAAGAAATGACCGGGAATGAACAGCTTGAACTGCTGCAAAACGGCGATACCGGATTGTGGTGCCTGGACCCCTTGGACGGAACCAGCAATTTTGCCAGTGGGATTCCGTTTTTCTCCGTATCGCTGGGCTTGCTGATCGACCGCAAACCCCATTTAGGTTTGGTCTATGATCCGATACGCGACGAATGTTTCGCGGCAATCAAGGGCCGGGGAGCCACCCTGAACGGCAAGCCTTTGCGTTGCGCCCCGGTTGGCCTGCCTTTGTGCAAAACCATTGCGGTTGTCGATTTCAAGCGCCTTACTCCACAACTGGTGGGTGCTTTGATTTCCCGTCCGCCTTATGGCTCGCATCGAAACTTCGGTTCCGTGGCTTTGGAATGGTCTTGGCTGGCCGCGAACCGTTTCCACGTCTATCTCCATGGCAGGCAAATGTTATGGGATTATGCGGCGGGGGCGCTGGTCTTGGCGGAAGCTGGAGGCAGTATGGAAAACCTAAGCGGCGGGCCGGTTTTTTCGTTGCAATTACAGCCAAGCTCCGCTGTCGCGGCCAGTGATCCTGCCTTGTTTGCTGACTGGAAGGGCTGGCTTGGCACCCAAAAATAGGCATTGCTGCGAAGACGCAGCCCTAGAAGAATATTTTTCAGCCTAGGATTTTGGAAAAACTGTTCAGGTCCATGTAAAATGCCTGGTTTGCTAGCCGGATTTAACTTCGTGCCTTCGTCGGTATCCGATTATGTCCCGCCTACCTAACATTTATTCACCTGATTTAGGAAATAATTAAGATGACTTTCGTAGTGACTGAAAATTGCATCAGATGCAAATTCACTGATTGCGTGGATGTATGCCCCGTTGATTGTTTTCACGAAGGGCCTAATTTTCTCGTTATTGATCCAGACGAATGCATAGACTGTTCTCTTTGCGAGCCGGAATGCCCGGTCAAAGCCATCTTTTCAGAGGATGAGGTGCCGGCCGAACAGAAGCACTTCATCGAACTCAACAAAGAGCTTGCCAAAAAATGGCCAGTGATTACCGAGGTCGGAAAACCTCCGGCTGATGTCGATGACTGGAAGGACAAATCCGGAAAACTTCAATATTTGGAACGATGAAACTTCAGCAGCTACGCTATATTTGGGAAATCGCCCAGCACGAACTCAATGTGTCTGCCACGGCGGACAGCCTCTACACGTCGCAGCCTGGAATCAGTAAGCAAGTGCGCATGTTGGAGTCCGAACTGGGTGTGCCTATCTTTGCCCGCAATGGCAAACACCTGACCGAAATCACGGATGCTGGCAAGCAGATTGTCGCCATTGCCGGGGAAATCCTCGGCAAGGCGCAGGACATCAGGAACATCGCCCAAGACCATAAGGATAACAAAGCCGGCACGCTGGCCATTGCCACTACCCACACCCAGGCCCGCTATGCCCTGCCGCCAGTGGTGCGGGAATTCATGGCGCTTTATCCGGGGGTGAAATTGCACATCAATCAAGGCACACCCACGCAAATTGCCGAACTGGCCTCCCACGGGCTGGTCGATATGGCCATCGCCACCGAGACTATCGACCATTTTGAAAATTTGGTCCAGTTGCCATGCTATGAATGGAATCGCTGCATTCTGGTGCCTAACGGCCATCCTTTGCTGGCATTGGACAAAATTAGCCTGCACGATGTGGCCGAATATCCGATTGTGACGTATGTCTTTGGGTTTACCGGCCGCTCGCAATTGGACAGGGCCTTCGACAAACTGGGAATACATCCGCAAGTGGTGCTGACCGCAGTCGATGCCGATGTCATCAAAACCTATGTCAGATTGGGTTTGGGAGTGGGCATCGTGGCAAGAATGGCATACGACCCGGTGATAGACAGCGATTTGACCACCATTAATGCGGAACATCTGTTCGGGCGCAGCGTCACCAAAATTTGTCTGCGCCGGGACATGTTCATCCGCAGTTTCATTTATGACTTCATCCGCCTATTCGCTCCGCATCTGACCCAGGAAGTCATCCATGATGCCCTAGCGCTGAAGGAAAGGCATGAGGTAGAGGAACTGTTCAAGCCGATTGTGTTGCCGGTTAGATAACAAATATTTTTCCTGCGCTGGTTCCCAAGCCGGCGCTTGGTAACCAGATCAAAAGCAAGACCAGCCCCATTTCGATTTCTCTGGAAGCAATGGGCGGATACAGGGATGTGATCCGCCGAATGCTGGCGACCGACCAATAACATTCGGCGTAACCCGTCTGTTGTTCCGCCTTCCGGCCCTAGGAGTCCCTGTTTGCATTCATGTACAGCATTTTCATCTTTAAAATATACCTAATAAAAGATGTTCAGCTAACGTTCAAGTTAACTGAATCTCTTGCCCTTTCATTCCAGCTATCAAGTAACCCTTTGATGTTGAAAATGCTGTATTTGATATTGAAAACGCTGTAGCTGTAGATGATGAAAACGCTGTACCTAGTCATTATTGCTGGCCTTATCGCTGCCTACCTTTTTGGCGTATACAGCCATTCACACAACGTATGGCCTATCGGCTTGCTACTTGAACTGAAACAAATGACTTTGCCAAGGCTGCAAGGGAGTTATGATAGCTTCGGTAGGTTAATTAATTACCCGAATAAAAATCCTGTTGCCTGCCTCAAGCAAAGCAAAGACACTGCCGTATTATTGGTGATTGGACAATCCAATGTCGCAAATCATGCGCAAAGAAAATTCACCAGCGCTTATCCCGACAAAGTCGCCAATTATTTCAACGGCAGATGCTACGCTGCGGCATCGCCATTATTAGGGGCGAGCGGGGAATATGGGGAACCCATTACGCCATTGGCAGACAAGCTTATACAAAGCGGAGCCTATCAATCAGTGGTTATTATCGCCTCTGCAATAGGCGGTACGCCCATCACGCGTTGGCAGCGCGATGGCGATTTGAATGAAATGCTCCTTGATGTACTGCGCCAGGCAAACAAGGATTACACAATAACCCATGTAATTTGGCACCAAGGCGAGAATGATTACATTAACAAAACCTCAGCGAAAAATTATCTGAAAATGTTCAACTCGTTGCTTGAAACCTTGCGGGAAAACAATGTCACGGCCCCCGTGTTCATTTCGATTGCAACAAAATGCGGCGGCAATTCTGTTTGGCAGGAAAATAATCCGACGGCCTCCGGTCAACAGCAATTGATAGACAATAAAAACATCTTCCTAGGCGTTAACACCGATAAACTGGTATCCAGTTCCGATAGGCAAGCGGATGGTTGCCATTTTCTGGAAACCGGGCAATTGAAAACAGCAGAAGCCATTGCGGCAGCCATAAGGTCTAAAGAAAAGTGGTGGTGATGTCGGTTTACTTAGCCGGACGCATTGCGCCCGACATTTGAGCTGTAACTAGCCCACCCTGCGGCTTTGTCTACGTCTGCGCAGCATCAAATAGTAATAGGGTATCCCGGCGGCCAATATGGCGAGTCCTATCAGTGCGTGTCTGCGCTCGTCTGGATTCAGCAGCAAAGTCGTAATAAAGCCGATTGATACCAAGATGAACAGGGCAGGGGTGATGGGGTATCCGCCGCAACGATAAGGCCGGACATGGTCTGGCCGGGTAAAGCGTAAGCGGTAGACCGCCGCGACGGTCAGGCAATAAAACAAGAAACTATCGAAAACGACAAACGCGGTGATGTCGTGGAATTTTTCCAGATAAAGCACGATGAACGCGGCCCAAATGGCTTGTGTCCAAATGGCAACCGTCGGTGTTCCGTATTTAGGATGTACCCAGTTCAACGCATGGGGGACCAAGCCATCTTCGCCCATCGCATAGAAAGCCCGCGTCGAGGATAGCATGTTCGGATTGGCCGCGCCTAGGATGGAAATGGCCACGAGCAGGGTCAGATAATCGGCAATCTGGGGCGAGAAAATCCTCGCCACGGTGAGATAGGGCACTTGCTGGTTCGCACCACTAGGCAGGCCGCGCATTTCAGCGAAAGGCACCCAATCCAGATAAATGGCATTGATGGCAATATAAACGGCAATCACGATCAACATGCCCGCTATCAAACCCAGCGGCAGGTTGCGCTCGGGGCGTTTTAATTCTTGGGAATTAAAGGGCAGTTGGTACCAGCCTTCATAGGCCCAGAAAATGCCGATGAAGGCGGTGAGTACGCCGGCAATCCCCAAGCCTGGGGCGGAATCTTGAATGGGGGTGAGTGAAGCCGGACTGCCTTGGTTGGAAACCAGTAAGCCGCCGATGACGATCAAGGCCAATGCGCCAAGTTTCGCAAAAGTGGACAGGTTTTGTAAAACTGCGCCAAACATCACGCCAAAATGGTTGACTAGGGCGAGCAAGAATATCATCAGCGTCGCAATCAGGGAAGGCAGCAGGGAATGGGCTTCCCGTTGTGCCGGGTCGAGATGGAAAAGAGGCAATAGATAATCGGCAAAGGCGGTGGACAAGGCCGCCATGGTGCCGCTGTTGATTCCCCAAAAGAATACCCAGCCGTAAAGAAAGGCGGCCTCCTCGCCCCAGCCTTCGCGCAGGAAGATATATTGCCCTCCCGCCTCGGGAAACATAGCCCCCAATTCGGCATAAGCAAAGGCTCCGCACAGGCAAACAATGCCGAGTGCGAACCAAAGCATGAAAATCCAAGGCACCGAGGGTAGGTTTTGGGCAATCACTAGGGGTTTTAAAAATATTCCCGAGCCGATGACAGCGCCCACGGTTATGGATATTGCGCTGGTAAGGCCAAGTCGGCGCTGGAGATGTCCTGTGTGTGTTTGCATGGTGTTTTACAGCGTTTTCAACATCATAGAGTTACTTGATAGCTGGAATGAAAGGGCAAGTTATTCAGTTAACTTGAAACGTTAGCTGAATATCCTTTACTAGGTATATTTTAAACTGACGCTACGCACAGACCACTGTGCTGTTATCGGCAAAGGGTTGCCGACTTACAGCGTTCGTTTTGGAGTGTCAAGGCTTGCCTTGACAGGCAAAGCGGGCTTTGCCACTCCAATGCGTAACGTCAGTTTTAAAGATGAAAATTCTGTACATATATTACCAAATTTTCAGATTGACTTTCGGCGAACCCCGCCAGGTTCTGTTCAAAATGAGAATTGCTGGGTGAAACCGCTTTCCTCGGCAATTCACTTTTTTGCGTCCAACAAGTCGGTAAAGCAATGCTGCTGATGCAGATTCAGCGACTGGAGGTTGATCTGCACCCCCACGGTGCTGGAGATCACATACTTGATACGGCAGGGCATGCGCAGCATTTCCCGTGGATTTCCGAATAGGATAAACTCAAAGGTTAGTATGCCGGACGTGCCGACTTTGGGTTTCCGTGCGCCTGGGTAAACAAGGCCAGGGCATTGCAAAGACACTTCTTGCTCCGACAGTTCGCGTGTGCGGCCATTCAAAAATCCGCAGCCTGAAGCTTCAAGGATGCAGGGTAGCTGGACTTGCCTTGGCTTACGAGGCTGTTTCTGTTCCATGGCTGCATTATTGGGCCATCGTTACTTTACTCTTCCCGATGCTGTGCAAAATGCCATCAATACCCCCATCACTTGACGCATCCACTGTCAGCACAAAGGGTATTTCTCGGGCTTCCAATGGCTTGGCCCTAGTCATTTGCATTGCCAAAACTGCCGGGGTGGCTTCGGAATCGCCATCCCCGCCGAAAAGCCTTGCGGCGATGCGTTCGGACAGCAAGGCCTTGGATGCGTGGAAATCTAAAATGAAGAAGCGCACACCCAGGCGCTGGGACAGATCAAGACAGGGATAGCGGTTGGCTGCATCCAAATAGGTCGCATCCAGCACTACGTTAAACCCTGATTGCAATAAACATTCTGCGTGTTGGAGTAGCAGCCCGTAGGTGTGGCGGGTCATGGACACGGAATAAATGCCGCCTTGGCCTGACGGCTGGCTGTGCCCCGGCATCGGCGCATTGGCGGCGGCCAGCCGTTTACGTTCCAAGTCGGAGGCAATGCGGATGGCGGGCAGGCGTTCGGCCAAGGCTTTGGCATAATATGATTTTCCGCTGCCGGAAAATCCGTGGGTGATTAATAAAACCGGTGCCTGGTTTTTTGCCCGCCCCGCATATTCCAAATAGCGGTAACATTGGGTTTTAAGGCGTGATCTTTCGTCCGCTCGGCATGCCTGCTCCAAGCCGAGGGCGGCCACTTTGGCGCGTACTAGGGCACGGTAGACACAATAGAAGTTCAATATTTGCAGCCCGGGGTAGTCACCGCTGAATTCCAGGTAGCGGTTTAACAGCCGCCAAGCCAAGTCGGGCCGCCCATGCACATCAATGTCCATGAATAGAAAGGCGATCTCGCTCATGCAGTCTATCCAGCGTAAGTCATCGCTAAATTCTATGCAGTCGAAAGGAATCAAGTCCTTGCCGATTAGCACTAGATTGCCACTATGCAGGTCGCCGTGGCACTCGCGGACGAAGCCGGCAGTTTTTCTGGCTTGGAATAGACTCCGTAGCCGTTGGAATTCAGCCCTAGTCCATGACTGTAAGTTGCCAAGCTCTCCCCCGCACAGGCTAACCAGAGCCTCAAAATTATGTTCCGCAGCAGCCAGGATATTTTCCGGTTTGCCATGCGGGCCGCTGGGGGCTGCCTGCGGGGCCTGCTTGTGGAAAACGGCCAAAGTGTACGCCAACTCGTCAATTTGGACAGGGGAGAGGCGGTTTTGTTCGAGCAGCCGGTCTGCCAGGCCGGATTCATCAAATTGTTTTATCTTGACAGCGTATTCCAAAACCTGTCCGCTGCCGTTGAATTCGACCTGCTCGGATTCTTGGGTGATGGGGACAACTCCTTCGTATAGCAAAGGGGCGAGCCGCCGGTTCAATCTGATTTCTTCATGGCAGAACCGTTGCCTCAAGGCCAGGGTGGAAAAATTCAAAAATCCGAAATCAACAGGTTTTTTGATTTTGTAGGCGTATTGCCCGGTTAATATTATCCAGGAAATATGGGTTTCCACCAAACGGATGCCCGACGTGGGCTTGCCGTCCAATGAGGGGCCGCAGAGTGCTTGGATAAACGGTGGCGGGGCCGGCTCGGCCATTATCCTAAGCCTGACAGCTAGACATAAAATTGGAAGGCAGGCAGCCTTCCTCGCAGGCGAGGCTAGGGCTGTAATTGCCCATTTTTTGTGACGGACAGGCAATCCTCTTCTATTTTGAGTGTCATTTCTCCCCGCAGTACCGCAGCCAATTCATCCCCTACCATGGTTTTACGCCAGCCATGCAGCAGCCGGGAGTTAGGGTCGCCATCGAACAACTGCTCCAAGTCCTTGCGGCTGGCCAAGATAGCGGGGTTGAGGGTGTTCGCAGCAGCGCGCAAGCGAACCACCGCCATCAGTAAGTCCAACACTGCATCCTGTTCAACGGTTTTCTTGCCGGAGCGGGATTTGCGGTCCAGTGGTTTGGGTGGACTGTTGGAGGCTTCTTGTATCAGTCGGCAAATAGTCGCCCCCTGCCGTTTCACGACCCGCTCGTCAAGTCCCCTCACCAGTTTAAGTTCTTCGATGGTAACGGGTTGCTGGCGCGCTAGGTCTAGAAGAGCATCGTCTTTGAGTATCCAGCCACGGGGCAAGTCCTGGATGCGGGCAGTTTGTTCGCGCCATGCCGCCAGCACTTGTGCGATGGAAAGCGCTTTGCCCTTTAGTTGACTGGCTCCGCCAACCCGCAGCCAGGCGGATTCCGGTGGATTTTGGTAGTTGGCCGGGTCTAGCAGTTCCTTGAAGTCATCTTCCAGCCAAGACAGCCTTCCGAGTTTTTCCAGTCGCGGAAGCATGGCGAGGTAAGCCTGCTCCAGATAAATCACATCATCGGCCGCATAGTGGAGTTGTTCAGGGCTGAGTGGCCTGCGCGTCCAGTCGGTGCGGCTATGGGATTTGGTCAGATTGACGCCAAGTAGTTCTGCCACCATGGTCGCGTAGCTTGTCTGTTCGCCTAGGCCCAGCAGCGGGGCGGCGATCTGGGTGTCGAACACAGGCCTGGGCAATTCGCCGCACAGATGGTAAAAGATTTCCAAGTCTTGACGGCCCGAGTGGAATACCTTGGTTGCCCTTGGATTATATATAACTTCGAACAAAGGAGATAGCGATTCCAGCGCCAACGGGTCCACGCAGGCAACCACATCATTGGCGGCGATTTGTAGCAGGCAGAATTTGGGAAAATATGTCTTTTCGCGCAAGAACTCCGTGTCCAACACGATCCAAGCGGCTGTGGAAAGTCGGGAGCACAAGTCGCGCAACTGGTCGGGGGTGTCGATATAGAGGGGAGGGCTGGGCATGTTCAACATTCAACAAATGATTTTATGTTGAAACTTAAGGATGGGCAAGGTTGAAACGGGCGGCCTGCACCGCCCGTTCCCGGTTCCTTCTGACGCTACTCCAAATTAGCGTGTCTTGTCCTCATTTCTTCTTCGGGAATCCCCTTTTCATGGATCACATGCGAGATGGTGGCTTCCAGCAGGAACAATGTGGACAGTTCGAAAACTGTACCCATAGGCATGCCGACCACTTTCCCATACAGCTCTGGGGTTCCTACTTGGAATATGACATCGGCCAAGTCGCCGATTGTGGAACTGCTCTTCGTCGAAATCAGAGCAATTTTCGCGCCCTGCTTCTTCGCGCTCTTGGTGAACGCCAGCATGGTCTCGGTCTCGCCGGAGCCGGACAGGACCAGGAATAGGTCGCCCTCGCGGATGCTTGGCGTGACGATTTCGCCGACGACGTAGACCTCATAGCCTGCGTGCATTAAGCGCATCGCAAAGAACTTGGAGATCAGTCCGGAACGCCCCGCTCCAGCGACGAAGATGCGTTTTGCATCCTCAGCCAAAGCGATCAACTGCGCGTCGTAATTGTCGTCAGTGGCCGCGAGGATGCTGGAGATTTTGTCTAGGATCAGCTTCTGGTGCATAGTTACGCCTTGGCAGCAGCATCAACGAGGTCACGGATTTCGCTGGCGGCCTTGGCGGGATCCTTCGCGCCGGTGATCGCGCCGCCGACGACGATGATGCTCGCGCCCGCTTTGACAACCTGCTGCACAGTGCTTGGCTTGATGCCGCCGGCTACGGAAACCAGCTTGCCTAAGTTCAGGGCCAGCAGCGCCTCCAAGTCGGCGAACGGGGTGTGGCCTGCGATCTGCTGGTCGATGCCGGTGTGAATGCCGATGATGTGGGCACCGGCTGCTGCTGCGGCCTTGGCACAAGCGGCCTTGTCATGCACATTGATCAGGTCTACTTGGGCCTTCGCGCCATACTTGTTGGCTACGGCGATGACACCCTTGATGGTATCCAGATCGGATGTGCCCAGCACGGTGGTGATGGCGGCACCGGCCTTGAAAAACGGCTCGGCCTCATAGAAGCCGGCATCCATGGTCTTCAGGTCGACGAGGATTTCCTTGGTGGGGAACCTAGCCTTCAAATCTTTGACCAGCTTCAGACCGTTGACTTTCAAGCACGGAGTGCCGATTTCGATGATGTCGACATAACGGTGGGCTACCTTGGCCAGGTTTACGGTGACATCGTAATCCAAAGAGTCGAGTGCCAATTGAATTAAGGGCTTTGCCATGATACGTTTCTCCGGTTGTTATAGTTGGTTGAAGATTTTTTCTGCAAATTTTTCATGCAGGTAACCTTGTTCATTCTAGAGTAAAAAGCGGGTGGCTGTCAATGTTCCTCTTCGCAGTGGGATTTATCGAGTGAATTAGATGTTGAAAACGCTGTTTTGGCTAGACAGCTTGCGCTAGGTCGGAGATACTTTGTGGTTGAAAATTCTAATAACAAAAGGAGACAAGCATGGGTTTCTTGCAAGGTAAAAAGGTTCTGATCGTCGGTGTGGCTAGCAATCGCTCCATCGCCTACGGCATTGCGAAGGCGATGCACCGCGAAGGCGCTGAATTGGCGTTCACCTATCAGGGTGAAAAACTACAGGAACGGGTGGAAAAATTCGCCGCCGAGTTCGACTCTTCCATCGTGTTGCCGCTGGATGTAAGCAGTGATGAGCAGATCGTGGCGGTGTTTGACGGGTTGGGCCAGCATTGGGACGGGTTGGATGGCATCGTGCATTCGGTGGCTTTTGCGCCGCGTGACGCACTGGATGGGGATTATGTTGATGCCACCACGCGGGAGAATTTCGCCGTTGCCCACGATATTAGCTCTTACAGTTTCACCGCGCTGGCGAAGGCCGGGCGCAAAATGATGGCCGGGCGCAATGGTGCTTTGCTGACCCTCACCTATCTGGGCGCGGAACGGGTGATCCCCAACTATAATGTGATGGGTGTCGCCAAAGCCAGTTTGGAGGCAAACGTTCGGTACATGGCTGTTGCTTTGGGGCCGGAAGGCACTCGTGTCAATGCGGTTTCGGCTGGTCCAATCCGCACCCTGGCGGCTGCTGGCATTAACAATTTCCGTGAGATGTTGAGCAAGGCGGAGCATGCCGCGCCCTTGCGCAGAAACGTCACCATAGATGAAGTCGGCAACGTCGCCGCATTCCTGTGTTCCGACTTGGCTTCCGGGGTTACCGGGGAAATCACCTATGTGGATTCCGGCTATAATATCGTTGGTTTTGCCAGCTTATGATTTACTCCCATGTTATTCTAAAAATGGCTGATTAGTAGGATGGGCAAAGGCCGTTAGGCCGTGCCCATCAGACCACGTCAACGAAGATGGGCACGGCCCTAGGGGCCTTTGCCCATCCTACACTTTGTCCAATTTAGCAGTGATTAGTGAGTACTTTTGGCATTACAGCGTTTTTCTTTGTTAAGAAAAAACGCTGTACATAAATGCAAATTGATTGGTTGGCATAAATTTCTGAAAGTGGTATGTGAAGCATGGGATATCTTTATGTACAGCATTTTCATCTTAATAATATACCTAAAACAGACATTCCTTTAACCCTTCAGGTTAGCCGAATAACCTGCGCTATCATACCCACTACAAAGTAACTCTTTGATGTTGAAAATGCTGTATCAAGTAACTCTTTGATGTTGAAAATGCTGTGAATCTTCGCTATTAAAAACGCTGTAAGAGTATGAATCTTGAAGAATTGATCGTTGAATATGGCTATATTGCTTTATTTGTAGGTACCTATTTAGAGGGAGAGACGATACTAATCATTGCTGGGTATCTAGCCTTGGATGGTATCCTTGACCTTCCCTTAGTGATTCTTACTGCTTGGCTGGGTAGCTTTGCCGGTGACCAGACCTTTTTTTTCATTGGCCATTTCAAAGGGATGAGCTTTATCGAACAGCGCCCTGGTTTGCAACGCAATGCGGCCAAGGCCTTCAGGCTGTTTAACCGGAATCAACTTGCCGTCATCCTAGGCTTCCGCTTTCTGTATGGCATTCGCAACGTCACTCCCTTTGCCATTGGTTCTAGTGGATTCAGTCCTCCCCGTTTCTTTTTCCTAAACGGCCTAGGTGCCTTGGTTTGGTCCATCACGTTTGCAAGTTTAGGCTACCACCTAGGCAACTTCGCTGAGGTGATGATTGCCCATGTGGAAAAATACGAAAAGACTACCTTTGGAATCGTATTCTTTTTTACCTTGGTTTACTTTTTATGGCGGAATTTAAGAAAGCATAAAAAGTAACTAAATTGGAGTTTGCCACCATGAGCCGTTCCTCTCTAGCCCAAGTCGATACGCCGTTATCTTTGTATCAGCAATTGCTGGACCTGCCCGATCATTTGACAGGCGAGATCATCAACGGGGAATTGTTTACACAACCGCGTCCGGCTGGGCGGCATGTCAATGCGGAAACGGGGCTGGGTGCGGCCTTGCGCTTTCCATTCCAAAAAGGCAAGGATGGACCCGGCGGCTGGTGGATTTTGGCTGAACCTGAGGTGCATTTTGTCCGCGATACAGTGGTTGCGGTTCCCGATTTGGCAGGTTGGCGGCGGGAGAGGATGCCCGCCGTCCCCGAAGACCACCGCTTCGAGGTGGTGCCCGATTGGGTTTGCGAGATACTATCCCCTTCCACCCAGCAGAAAGACCGCGCCCGTAAACTACCCCTTTATGCCCATTATGGCATCGCCCATGTCTGGCTGGTTGATCCGTTGGCGCGTTTGTTGGAAGCCTACAGCCTGAGCGGGAATGCTTGGGTGCTCGTGGCGACCTTGCAAGAGGATGATGCTGTGTGTCTGCCGCCGTTTGCAGCCATTAGTTTTTCGCTGGCGGATCTGTGGGCATAGACTTTATCGGAAACCTTCGTCTGATGAAGTAGGGGCGAGATCACTGACAGGGTTTCCGATAAAGTCTAATTCATCTGCCATCTCTTTGCCGAATCTAGCCAAGGCTAACGATAGTGCGGCGACTTTGGCTTCATAGTCTGGACCGGCTGCCGGCGCATGGGTTTGGAAGCTTTTCATCAATACCGGTTTGTTTTGCTTCAGGATAGTCCAGTCAGCCTTCAATTCGCTGTTTCCGGCTGCATCCACATGGAACCGGCTGATTTTTATTTCCACTTGGTAATCTGGAATGATAGCCCGGTTCCACGGGAAGCTTAGTACGTGGCTGCTTGGCATGGACAGAGCCAAATTTTCGGCCAATACGCGGGTGATGGTGTCTTTTAACGGTTCTGCCCAGCGATGGTATTCGGCCATTTGCAGTTCTGCACCGCTGTTGCCGGTGACGATTTGCGGGCGGTCCAGATAAGCGGGTATTTCGACAGGGCCAAGGCCAACGAGTTGCGGCGTGGATGTTTCCGATTTTGCAATCTGCGTATCAGATCGGCTCATGGGCTGCAACAGGTAAAATTTGACCTGACGCGTGTTGGGCGTACAACCTGAAATGATAATCAAGGCGTAAATGGCCAAATAAATATAGAGCTTATTGACCTTGTTCAAAGTCTATTCTCCTTTGGGGTTTTTCCCATACAACAATGCATCGGGATGGCGTTCCAGATAATCGGCCAGGACGCGCAAGGATTTGGCGGCCGAGGCCAAATCTTTCAAGGCCAAATCCAAGCTGGCGTTTTGGCCTGCGGTTTGATCAATGCTTGCCAATGTGGAGCGGGCCTGCTCCATCGTGCCGGTGGTGGCTTGCATAGCCTGCTGGGCACTGAGCATGACTGGCCCGGCATTTTTATTGATGTTTTCCAACATGATCCGTCCTTCTTTGGCAGTGTCCCTAAGCTCGTTGCTCAGCGGGCTTATTTTGCCGTCCACCGTTTGCACTAAATGCCGCACATCTTTGAGGGTGTGGTCTAGAGTGACTAGGCTGGAGCTGATTTCCGGGGATTTGAGGAGCTTTTCCACTGCTTGGATGCTGTTCGACAAAGACTCGACCGTCTGTTGAATGGGCATTTTCTTAACCATTGCAACGATATCTTCAATGGTGCTTTCCACTTGTTCTTTGGATGAGGGGATGCTCGGAATTTCCGGGTACAGGGGGTGGTCGCCGCCCAGTAGCTTAATTGGGGTTTCCGGGCGGAGGTTAATGTCGATGAACAATTGCCCGGTCACTAGGCTTTGTGTTTGCAATTGGGCGCGCAAGCCCTGTTTGATCATCGCTTTGATGTCTGCGCCGGTGGATTTTTCGATATGTCCGCCTTGCATGTCATAAATTTTTTCCGGGGTGAACTCGACTATCACCGGTGTGATGACCTTGCCGCGCTGGTCGTCATAGATCACCAAAATGTCGGTCACTTTGCCGACGGGGACGCCTTTAAGTTTCACCAGTGCCCCAATGTTGAGCCCGTTGACTGAGCCGTCAAAGAAAATCATGTTTTTTTGCGGGTTGGCAAAAAAGCCGTTGGCGAAAAGCAGCACAGCCGAAACCACAAGCGCCAGTGCGCCGACGATGAAGCCTCCAATCAGGGCAGGATTGGCTTTATTGGTCATACAGCGTTTTAATATCGAAGAGTTACTTGATGTGGCATATGGGTTTCCCCGCCATCGCCACGGGTCAGGAACCTTCGCACTTTCGGGACATCGCATTCCGCCAACAGTTGCTTCGGGTCGCCTTGGGCGATGACCGTTTTGCTTTCGGCATCAAGGAACACAGAATTATTGCCTATGGCGAAGATGCTGGACAGTTCATGGGTCACCACGACAATGGTGGCACCTAGATTGTCGCGCAGATGGAGAATAAGATCGTCCAACAAGCGGGAACTGATCGGGTCGAGTCCTGAGGAAGGTTCGTCAAAGAATAGAATGTCCGGGTCCAAGGCCATGGCGCGGGCAAGTCCGGCGCGTTTTTGCATACCCCCTGAGATTTCCGCCGGGTAGTATTCCGCGAAACCCGCCAGACCGACCAAAGCCAGTTTCAGCGACACGATTTCACGGATATCCGAGTGTGATAGGGAGGTGAATGAGGACAGGGGCAGGGCGATGTTTTCGGCCAAGGTCATCGAACTGAACAGTGCCCCGCTTTGGTACGATACGCCCATCTTCATCATCAGCGCTCGCCGCTCCTTCGGGCTGGCATCCCAAAAACTTAGGTTTTGATAAAAAATAGCGCCTTCGTGCGGTTGCTTAAGGCCGATCAAATGGCGCAGCAAGGTACTTTTGCCGCAGCCGCTGCCGCCCATGATGATAAAAATATCGCCCCGGTTGATGGCGAAGCTCATATTGCGTTGGATGATTAAGCTCCCATAGGCCATAGTTAAATTGGAGACCGTGATGTGTGCCATGCCCATCTTGTCACCAATGCAGAGTAATCACAATCATGGCCATCACGGCATCGGCGCAAACGATCATGACGATGCCGGTTACCACGGCAGACGTGGCAGCCATGCCTACCGCTTGGGAACTGCGTCCGCATTGTATGCCCCTCATGCAACCGGCAAGGGCGACTAATAGGCCAAAAACTACGCTCTTGCCCACGCCCACGGCGAAGTCCTGAAACCGCAGGCGGGCTAGAATGTGTTGTGAATACTCCAAGATGGAAATGTCGTAAAGGCTTAGGCTCACCAAGCCTCCTCCTGCCATGCCCATCAGGTCGGCGTAGACGCATAGCAAGGGCATCATCAAGGCCAAGGCCAGTATTCTGGGGATCACTAGAAACTCAATGTCCGAAAATCCCATAGTCTTTAATGCGTCGATTTCATCGTTGACTTGCATGGAACCCAATTGGGCGGCGAACGCAGCGCCCGTGCGGCCTGACATGATGATGGCCGTCATCAGCGCGCCCATCTCCCGCGACATTCCCAAGCCCACCATGTCGGCAATATAAACTTGGGCGCCATATTTCGACAATTGCGCGGAACCGACGAAGGCTAGGATCATCCCCACTAGAAAACTGATCAGACTGACAATGGGCAGGGCGTTTGCGCCACATTCTTGTAGCAGCAAAACCAAATCAACGCGGCGGTAGTGCGCCTTTCCCAGCATGAGCTTGCAAAACCCCAAGGCAACTTCGCCGATGAAAGCCAGTATGGCGATGGCCTCCTCCCAGAATGCGATGCCCAGCAGGCCGGTTTTTTGCACAAATCCAGATTGTGGGGCGAGGCGGCGCACATCTTCCCGTTCAGGCACCGCATCGGCCAGCCCCAACATGCCCCGGATGCCCACCGGCAGGCCACTACGTTCAACCGGAATGCCCTTTGCCTTGCAGCCGTTCTCGATTTTGCTCAAAAAGGTCAGCAACAAGCTATCCCATAATCCTAGGCAGGAGGTGTCGAAGCAGAGTGCTTTGGATGCATCTTTTTCGCCCAGCATGGCTAGGATTTCGTCAGCCGAAGGCCGTTGCGTGTCGGCAATCCAGTCTCCGCCCAAGGCGATTTCCAGGCGCTGGCCGGGAAGTTCCCGAATGTTTAGGGTAGGTGTGGTGTCGCTTGTAGGCATGGAGAAAATATCGTAGACGGTGCGAGGCCTAGTGAACATGCTCCATGATAAGCAAATTAGCGCATTAAGCCAAATTTAAGGAAATCTGTGAGAATCTAGCACCCTCTAAAACAACCCACAGCCAGGGGGATCGTATCATGGACAAGTCGCTGGAAATTTGCACAGTATTAAGCTTTGTATTTTTGATTGCTGGTTGCTCATTTTTTTTCCCTAATGAAGCGGCCATGCAGGGTCAAAATGCATATTATGAAGATGACGATGATTATCAATATTCATCGGTTGGTTATTTATCGGGTCCCTATATAGGAGGTGGTTCTTCAGCAAAAGCCTCAGCACACAACGAATATGGCAAGCAGCATAAAATCCCAAGTAGTGAGAAGTATAAACTGGTTTTATCGCACAGTGCCCAACAATCTAAACATCAAGCTGAAACACAAACAAACCATAAACCGGTTGAAAGCCAAACGCAGGCCAGTACCCGCCAAACCAAAGGGCAGGTGGTCAAACCGAATGAAGCCCAAACGCAATCCAGTACCGGCCAAACTAATGGGAATGCAATCATATTGACAGGCCAATCGCAAGCCAGCACCCGTCAAGCTGGTGGGAATGCAATCATACTGACAGGCCAATCGCAAGCCAGCACCCGTCAAACTGGTGGGAATGCGGCCAAGCAAATTAACGAGGAAAGGCAACAGGAATATCTGCGCAATCAGCAGCAAATGCAAAATAATTACCAGCAACAACAGCAAAATATCCAGGCCGCAGAGCAGCAAAAAGCCAGGACGGAGATACTAACTCACCAAATCCAAATCGAGTCGACGAAAAACGCTATCGCAGAAATGCAAAATAATTACCAGCAACAGCAGCGGCAAAACGAATATGCGAGCGGAATTGCGCATAAAGTGCAAGAGACAAATTACCAAGTAGAGTCCAATGTTCGCAAAGTCGAATACGAGGTTGCGCAAAAGAAACAAGAGCAAAAAAAGCACGAAGAGGAGCAAGAACAGCAGCAGCAACAGCGACAGCAAGCCGTACAGAATCAAATCCATCAAATACAAATGCAACAGGCCATACAAAGCTCTGGATTTCACTTTCCGGGTAGATGATAAGGGGCACTGAATCCTTGGCTAGCAACTTAAGGCGGGACAGTTTAAGGTTAAGCCGTTCGTGGTGAGCCCTGGGCTTGTCGAAGTGTCGAACCATGAACGGCTTAACCGTCCGCCCTTCGAGTGGAAGCCATGCCTTGAGTTGCGCTCGCAAGGCAAGCCGTGCACTCCCTACTTTAATAACTGATGTTACGCAACCGTGTTGGCTGTAGCCCGGATGTTGTGGATTTCGGCGACTCGTCGCCGCCTTTTGCGTCCAGCGGCGACGAGTCGCCGCACTCCACAAGTTGCCATCCTCTAGCGATGACTGCGTAACATCAGTTAATAAGTCACACCTCTTGAACGTAATGGCAGTGAAGGCTGTGTAATCCAGAAGATTTCGCACCGATTGTATCGTCGTCTTCGATATTCAAATATGGAATATGCTTTTAATTTAATATTCCTTCTTGCGGCAATTGGTCTCGGTTATATTACGAGTCAATGAAGTCAAGCATTTGTGAAGTTTCCCTCCTCCTTTGTTGCGTCCCTTAGTTTGGCGGGCCTTGCGCCCGCTTTTTTTTATTATGGCGTTATGGCTGTTTAGCTTGGAATTGTCTAGAAAATTAAAAAAATACGGTGCCACACATGAAAAATCATCAATTATTGTTAATTGCGGCCACAGTTGGCGGCTTGCTGAGTGTCCAGCCACAAATGGCTGAGGCCGCGAAAAAAGTAAGCAGATCATCCAAAGATGCGCAGATTGAGGCGCTGGTACGCCGCTTGGAAGTGTTGGAACAGCGGCTGGCGATCAGTGAAGGCAAAGGGCAAGATTCAGCCGCCAAACCTGCTGTGGCTAACGTAGCCGGGGCTGATATTCCGGCCGTCAAGCAATTGGACCAGAAGGTCAAAATTTTGGAGCGCAAGATCGAAGTGAGCAAGGAGACCGCCGATGCCGAGAAAAAGGCCGCACCTACGTTTGATGTCGGCCCGGAAGGCTTAAAGTGGAGTTCTGCCGACAAAGAATACTCGTTTAAATTACGTGGTTTAATCAATGCCGACAGCGCTTTTTTCTTGGATGATTCGGTCAAGGGCGCTGCCGGACTCAACAACACCACAGCAGCAGGGCCTGCTAATGCGATTCCCATCAACGGCTTGGGCATTGACCGTTTCCAAGTCAGCCGGGCCCGCATCATAACGTCTGGCACCTTGGGCAAATACACCGATTTCTTGGTCACGACGGAGTTTGGCTCCTTAAGTTCGGGTGGGCCTAGCGTCTTTGACGCTTTTGTGGACCTGCACTATTTCCCCTTTGCCAGCCTGACGGCGGGCAAGCAAAAGGGGCCGGTCGGTTTGGAGCGCTTGCAGGACGTGTCCAAAATGCAGTTCTTGGACTTCGCCTACCCCACTCAGTTGGCCCCCAACCGCGACATCGGCATTTTGCTGCATGGCGAATTTGCCGCCCCAGGGCGTGAACGCAAATCCAGCAACGGGCAGGCCTCCAACTTCAAAGACCTCTTCCAGTATCAGGCGGGGGTGTTCAACGGTACGGCGGACAACCAAAACCCAGCCAACACGACGGCTGCAACTTATGATAACAAGGAGTTTGAGGGCCGCATTTTCGCCCATCCGTTCCAGTTGACCGACATTGACGCATTGCAAGGATTGGGCCTTGGCTTGGCTGGAACTTATGGCCAGCCCAAAGGACTGACACCTGTAAACCTTCAGTCCCCCGCCCAGAATGTCATCGTAAGCTA
Organism: uncultured Methylococcaceae bacterium; assembly: GCA_903934875.1. Taxonomy (GTDB): domain Bacteria; phylum Pseudomonadota; class Gammaproteobacteria; order Methylococcales; family Methylococcaceae; genus Methylumidiphilus. Next base: position 17,553 of record CAIZPP010000210.1, on the reverse strand, counting down.
CATTACTGGCACTGCGCTAAATGGCGACCATCATCGTTTATTACCGCAGGGCTATTGGTATTACGGGCCGTTTGGGCTGTTCACCGAGTACGCGATTTCTTGGCAGACCTTGACCAGCGCCAGCAGCACCGCCGTCAAGCAGCAAACCATCAACCAGCAAAACACAGCATGGCAAGTTGCCGCCTCTTATGTGCTGACCGGGGAGGACAACACCTACCAAGGTGTCAAGCCGCGCAAGCCGTTTGATCCCTATAAAGGCGACTGGGGAGCCTTGCAATTTTTGGCGCGCTGGGACGAGTTGGGTGTTGACAAAAATACATTTACCAATATTGGAACCGTCAAAACCCCATTCTATGGCTTTGCCAACCCGGCTGGCTCAGTCAAAAACGCCACGTCATGGACGGTGGGTTTTAACTGGTACTTGAATAATAACATTAAACTGGTCGCCGACTATGAGCAAACATACTTTAAGGGCGGGGCGGCCAGCACACTGGGTTCGCCGTCTCCTGTGATGAATAGGCCGATTGAAAGAGTCTTTTTCACCCGCTTCCAGGTTGCATTTTAATCAACATGAGCACAGGCTAGGTTTTGCCGCCTAGCCTGGTTCCTACCTACCAAGCTTGAGAGATAAAACCAGTGAAATCATTTTTTTCCACACCGTTGTTTCAATTTCTGTTAGTCACACTCTGCCTTGTCATGGTGACGGCCCAAGCCGCCGATGTGCAGCTACTCAATGTGTCATACGACCCAACCCGCGAGTTATACCAGGATTATAATGTCGCCTTCGCCAAGCATTGGAAGGAACTAACCGGGAAGAACATCGAAATCCAGCAATCCCACGGCGGTAGCGGCAAGCAGGCGCGGGCAGTGATTGACGGCTTGGATGCGGATGTGGTCACGCTGGCTTTGGCCTACGATGTGGACCAGCTTTACCAAAAAGCCAAATTGATCCCGGAAGACTGGCAATCCCGATTGCCAAACAATAGCGCACCCTACACCTCCACCGTGGTATTCCTAGTGCGTGCTGGCAATCCTAAGGGGATCAAAGATTGGGACGACTTGGTCAAGCCCGATATTTCCGTGGTGACACCCAATCCGAAAACTTCCGGGGGAGCACGTTGGAATTATCTGGCGGCTTATGGTTATGCATTGAAAAAGTTAGGCAGCGAGGCGGCAGCCAAGGATTATTTGAAAAAGCTGTATAAGAATGTTGCCGTGTTGGACACGGGTGCCCGTGGGGCCACCGTGTCTTTCGTCGAAAGGGAAATTGGCGACGTGTTGATCGCATGGGAGAACGAGGCGTATTTGAGCCTGCAAGAATACGGGGCATCCAAGTACGAAGTGATTGTGCCATCGGTGAGCATCCTAGCCGAGCCTACGGTCACTTGGGTTGACAAGGTGGTCAGCAAGCATGGGACAACCCAGGCCGCCAAGGAATATCTGCAATATCTTTACAGCAAGGAAGGCCAGGAGATTGCCGTGAAAAATTTTTATCGCCCGCGCGACCCCGAAATATTGGCTAAATTCGGCAAGCAGTTCAAAAACCTGAGCTTGTTTACGATAGACGAAGTCTACGGCGGTTGGAATAAGGCGCACAACACCCATTTCGCCGACGGCGGGGTGTTTGATCAGATTTACTCGCAGTAGTTTTTCCAATGCCACTGAGAGATTTAACCGAATATTTTAACCAGCGCATCAGCGAGGAACAGGGGCTTGCCGCCCCCCCCTTGTTGGTGAGGGCTGGACAGATTGAAAGCCGTGCCGGCGGATTGCGTCTGGCGACGGAGTTCCACCCGATATGGCGGGCCAATGGCACTTCCATAATCATGGGCCATGATGCCACGTTGCGGGCTTTTCCACCGGATACCAGCCAAACTATGGCGGCAAAAGTCTTCCATTTGGCCGATGTCGATGAGGTCGTCAATTTGGACCGGTTGTGCCGTACCATCCATATGTTGAACTACCTGCCGATTGCCCACGAGAACGGTTATCTTTTCTTGCATGTCCATCCCCGCCATGTGCTGGGGGTGAAACGTGACCACGGTGCCTATTTCGAGGAGGTCATTTTCCGCTGTGGTCTTCCGCCGCGACGGGTGGTTATTTCAGTAATGGTCAGCCCGCTGTATGACCGCCAATTCACTCTTCTCCAACAGGGCTTGAAGAATTACCAGAAGCGAGGCTATAGCACGGCGATCAAGTTTGACGAACAAGCCAGCGAGCGATTTTTTGAACGCTATTGCATTGATTTCCTCCATCGCATCACACCGGATTTTGTCCGCTTGGACAGCCGGTTCTTTTCCCATCTGCGCCGTGGCGAAGACGACGGCGAGCGTCTGTTGTCGGTTATCCACCGCTTGGATACCGAGCTTCTACTGGAAGGCATCAAGAACGAAGGCGATGCCAAACTGACCGAGATCTATCGGCCGGCCTATGTCAGGGGCGAATACTACGAGCAAATCAATCAAAGTCTGGACCAAGCTTCGCTGAAACTGCAATCTTTTGCATGAACCAGTAGTTGCTCGGCCTATAGTGCGCTACGGTAGCGAAGCAACATAAAACATCACTTTCGCAGCAAATTCTGATGTTAGTGTCCCCTCTGGGAGCGCTGAGCCCCAGCTTGGCCATTGGATATCACCTTACAGCACACCAACTTTCGGACGGGATGGCATAATCCCTCTTTTATACAGAGGGAATATCAGCATGGTCCCGTCCTTATCGATAAGTGATCGGTGCTGACTGCATCACTGAATCTTAAAAACAGCAGTTAGCGGTTCCAAAACCCGTTCGCCCTGGGCCGTGACGAAGCCTGTCCTGAGCCTGTCGATGGAGGTGAACGGGTTTTGGGACCGCACCCAAAAGGTGAAGAAGGAAAAGTCGCTCATGCTTCGACTTCACTCAGCACGAACGAATTTTTCTTCGTTCCAAGTGCCGTTTTTAGGTTAATTGAGCATTGTTTATGCCATAATCTAATAAATATTCCATTTTCGGTAATATTACCCAAACCCATCAAAACTAGCCATTCCAGCAAAAAAATACTTGCAATTCAGTTATTGAATTAAGTAATATAAATCCGTGTTTTCAATTCACGATAAATGAATTTTAGGGTTGATTAATGGGTTAATGATAATTATTATTAATTGCTACTGCTGGCGAAAAATCAGTTGCAGTTTGACCTACAGCATTCTCAACATCAAGGAGTTACTTGATAGTTAAAATATAAGGGCAAGATATTCTGTTAACTTGAAACGTTAGCTCAATCTCCTTATATTAGGTATATTTTAAAGATGAAAATGCTGTACATAAAATACCCCCATGCTTCACATACCATTCTCAGAAATATATGCCAACTTCAGGAATCGAAACATGAATAAATATAAGAATTGTTTGATTACTTTACCCTTACTGCTGATTCTGCTGTCCCTATCTGGTTTTGCGCTTGCGACCCAACCGCCGGGGCTGGCAACGGCTACTGCACAGCAAGGCCCAAAACACGTTTATACCGGCCAGACAGCCAACACAGCGGGGAATACCAAGAGCGCAGGGTCGGCCCTGGCCGTCAAGGATGCCAAGGCCGCCCGCACCGGTAAATGGCAGTCGGTTTGTGCCAATAGGAAGACCGTGAACGCAGATGGCAGCCCTAACCATTGCCATTAATGTCCAGACTGTTTCGCAATGAAAAAGAATTAGAGAATGCCGATGACAACACAACAGAGTTTCATACCCAAGCCATTGTATGTGGCTATCCTGCTGGCCTTGGCAACGCCTGCGAGTATCGAGCGGAGTTACGCCGGGGCAGGTTATGGCGATAGTCTCGATAAGTCAGGCAACCCCGTTAAAGTGCAAACATTTTACGCCAACAGCCCGTCCGGCCTACGGCCTGCCGCCGACTGTTTCGACACCACCGGATACTCGGCCATACCCACGCTAAGCGGGCTGTGCGACAGCGGCACCGCCTTGCGCAAATTCGTCGACACCCTGCCGGGTTTGGGGGCTGCGGGTGCCAATAATCTAGGCCAATACATCCCCGTTGCGAAGCCGGACAGCGTATCCTATCCGGGTTCCGACTACTACGAAATCGCCGTGGTCGAATATGCCGAGCGGATGCACAGCGATTTGCCCAAGCCAACCCATCTGCGCGGTTATGTGCAATTGTCCACCGCACAGGTTCCGGGGACGGTCGCGTTGGTCCAAGCGGATGGCAAAACCCCCGTGCTGCTGCCCAACGGGATGCAAGCCTATGCGGTGGACAAGCCCCATTACCTAGGCCCGCTGATCAGTGCCACCAAAGGCAGGGCGGTGCGCATCAAATACTATAACCTGCTGCCCACCGGTATAGCGGGCAAGCTTTTTATCCCGGTTGACTATACGCTGCCGGGGGCGGGGTTGGGTCCTGACGGCAAAACGCTTTATAGCGAAAACCGCGCTAACATCCATTGGCATGGCGGCGATACGCCGTGGGTCAGCGATGGTACCCCGCACCAATGGATAGCCCCGGCGGGTGATGCGGCTTACTCAGTCATCGACCCCAACACCGGCTTGAGCATGGGTAAAGGTGCCAGTTCCCGCCCGGTTCCCGATATGCCTGACCCAGGCAATGGCGCACAAACGCTATATTTTCCGAACAACCTGAGTGGCCGGTTCATGTTCTATCACGACCACACCTCCGGGCTAACCCGCCTCAATGTGTATGCCGGTATTGCCGCCGGTTATGTCATCACCGACCCGACCGAACAAGCCTTGGTGAACGCGGGCACCCTGCCTGCGGCCCAAATTCCTTTAGTGATACAAGACAAGACCTTCGTGCCTAAAGACGTTGCCCAGCAGGATGCCAAATGGAATAAGGACATTAATAGCAATACCGTCAATGCATGGGGCCAACCGGGCGATTTGTGGTTCCCGCATGTGTATGAAACCAACCAAGACCCCGGTTCATTTGATCTTACTAACCCGGTGGGGCGCTGGGATTGGGGGCCTTGGTTCTGGCCTATATTTCCCGCAAAATATTCACTGCCCTCCGGTTATGTGGGAGACGCAAGCAGCACCCCGGAAGCGTTTATGGATACTCCTGTGGTCAACGGCACCGCCTACCCTACCACCACGGTCGAGCCTAAAGCCTATCGTTTCCGCATCCTTAATGCTGCCAATGACCGTTATCTGAATCTAGGGCTGTATCTGGCCGACTCTGAGGTATCCACAGTGGCGGTCAGCAGCGGCGGCCAGGGCTATTCCGCCAGTCCAACCCTATCTTTTGTCAATGGCACGGGGGACACGACGGGCAACGGGGCGGCGGCGGTTGCCACCGTGGTGGGTGGTGTCATCACGGCCATTAGCGTGACCAATCCAGGCACAGGCTATACTGCCGTGCCTAACCTCATGATCACCGATATCAGCGGCACGGGTGCCAAGGCATCGGTAAATATGGCGGTCAACACCGAAGTGCAAACGGTGCCCTTCAACTCGACCCAAAATGTCACCACACCGTTCCCGACCACGGGCGGTTTGCAAAACACGGGCTGGGGTTTCCCCGATGCAAGGCTAGGCGGTGTGCCCAACCCGTTAAAAACTGGCCCGGACATCGTCCAAATTGGCACGGAGGGTGGTTTTTTGCCTAATGCGGTGACAATACCCTCCACGCCGGTCAATTACGAATACAACAAGCGCAGTGTTACCGTGCTTAACGTCTTGGAGCATGGTTTGTTCTTAGGCCCAGCCGAACGTGCCGATGCGGTGATCGACTTCTCTAAATTCGCCGGCAAAACTTTGATTCTTTACAATGATGCCCCGGCCCCGCTGCCGGCGGGCGATCCGCGCTTAGACTATTATACCGCCGACCCCGACCAATCCGGTTCGGGCGGTGCCGCCACCAGCTTGGCCGGTTACGGTCCCAACACCAGGACCCTCATGCAAATCAAAGTGGCGGCCACGGTGTCCACGCCGTCCAATTTTACCGGTACCGCCGCCTTGCAAGCTGCCTTGCCGGCCGCCTATGCCGCGCAACAAGCCAAGCCCATCGTTCCAGAGGCCGCCTACAACCCGGCTTTCGGCACTACTGACAGCGACAACTTATTGACCATCTCCGCCGGCTCGATCAACCAGCCCACGCTGAGTTTTACGCCGAGCGGGCCGATGGCCTTGCAGTCCGTCCAATTGCTGGGTGGAGGCTCGGGATATTTGGCGGCCCCGACAGTGAAAATCGTGGGAGGCGGCGGGACGGGCGCTACCGCCCACGCTGTTATCAGTGCCACTTCGCATATGATCACCGGCATTGTGCTTGACACGGCAGGAACCGGTTATACCTCGCTGCCTAGCGTCCAATTCACCCCGGTCAATGGTGGCCTAGGGGCGACCGCCACGGTCATTGCCTCAACCACGCAAACCTTGCCCATCCTGAACAAAGGCATTCAAGAGTTGTTCGACCCGCTGTACGGGCGTATGAACGCCACCTTCAGCGTTGAGCTGCCCTACACCAGTGCGACCAACCAGACGACGATTCCTCTGGCTTATATCGACCCGGACACCGAGGCGGTCGGCGATGGCGAAACCCAAATCTGGAAGATTACCCACAATGGGGTGGACAGCCATGTGGTGCATTTCCACTTGGTCAACGTGCAGGTGATCAATCGTGTGGGTTGGGATGGCACCTTGAAGCCACCCTACGCCAATGAACTGGGCTGGAAAGAAACCGTCCGTATGAATCCGCTGGAGGATATTTATGTGGCGGCCAGGGCGAAAAAGCCGCAAACCAATGGTTTCGGCCTGCCGCAAAGCGTGCGCCCCAGAGACCCGTCGCAAGCTTTGGGTAGTGCGCTAGGTTTTACCCAAATTGATCCCAACACCGGCAATCCAGCCACGGTGGTCAACGTGCTAGATAATTTTAATAATGAATATGTCTGGCACTGCCATATCTTAGGCCATGAAGAAAACGACTTCATGCGCCCTGTGGTGTTCCAACCGGGCGGTGCCAGTTTGGCAACGGGTGCCAGGGTCGAGTCGCCGCTGGCTGCACCGATTGCGCCCAGTCTCAGTTTGGGCGGTGCCAATGCTGACATCAGTTGGGTGGATAATTCGGACAAAGAATTCCGCTTCGACATCGAAAGGCAGTTGGTGAGCAACAACACTACGGCAACCCAGCCTTGGATCAAGGTCGCGAGTGCATTGGCCAACGCCGGTATGCCGGGTTGGATCATCCCCGGTGCGTTTACCGACAATCTCACGACTAACAGTAATAACCCCAAGGCAGCCAACACGACTTACAACTACCGGGTCTCCGCCGTGGGCGCGGCGGCAACGACGGTGCCCATTCCAGTGCCTCTATTAAATAGCTTGCCCGATTTGTCAGGTACGATGGTGTCTTCTTACTCGAATGTCGTCACGGTCAATGCCTTGCCTGCCGCGCCAACCGGGCTGGTCGCCACATCCAGCTTGACAGCGAAGCAGATTACACTGGCTTGGACCGATGCGGCCAGTAACGAAACCAGCTACCAAGTGCTGCGTAATGGCGTGTTGATCGCCAGCTTGGCGGCCAACGCAACAAGCTATACCGATGCTGATCCTACGCTTGCGGCAAATACCGCGTATACCTACACCGTGCAAGCGGTTAATAGCCTAGGCAGCGCCCCGTCCAGCGTGAAACTGACCTCGCCCGCCGTCCCGACCGCACCGGGTAGCCTGACGGCCACGCCGACGAGCACGTCAGTGGCACTGAACTGGGTGGCTTCGGTGGGCGAGACCAGTTATCAAGTCTATCGTGGCAGCAGCCTGATGGCGACGCTGGGTACCACGGCGACGACGGCCACGGATAGCGGGTTAAGCCCAGGCACACCCTACAGCTACACAGTGAACGCCGTCAATGCTTGGGGCACGACATCCAGTGCGGTTTCGTCCACCACGCCGATGACCGTCCCGACGCTGCCCGCCACTCCCGTCACCCTTTCGGTGGGTTTGCAAGCGAGCTTCAGTTGGAATGCGGTGCCGGGTGCGGCGAGCTACACCGTCCAATACCGGATAGGCACGACCAGCACCAATGGCACTTGGGCCAATCTGCCATCGACAACGGCCAGCAGTGTACAACTTAGTGTCCCAACCGGGCAGTTTGTCGCCTTCCAAGTCGCCGCCGTCAGTACCTCGAACGTCGTCTCAGCCTACGCCACGTCCCCGACCATACAGGCACTGGGCTATGTCTTGACGGTGATCGCCAATGGCTATGGCTCTGTGGCGAGCGATGTGGCGGGCATTAGTTGCAGCGGCACGACGTGCAACGCGACTTATCCAGTGAACCAGACAGTCACGCTGACCGCCACGCCCAACCCAGGTTATGTGTTTGCCGGTTGGTCAGGCGGCGGATGCAGCGGCACCGCCCTCACCTGTGGGGTGACCCTATCCAATGCCACCAGTGTCACCGCGCAGTTCAACCCTGGGCCTTGGCTGCCGGTGATTGTGGATTACATTTTAAATAATTAGCCAATCGGAGATTATCCATGCGCAAACTTATCTACATTCCTTTGCTGCTCTGCGCCTTGTTCACAGCATCCGCATGGGCGGCGGGTACACAAACTGGGCAAGTCACGAAGATACAGATACGGGCAAGTGACGGCTTAGTATGGTTTAACATGAATGGCACGGCTGCAGGACATCCCCCGTGCGCTTTTTATAATTACTGGATGATTAAAGACGAAAATTCTAATGCCGGTAAACAGCAATTGACCCAACTGCTGGCTGCACGATCCAGCGGTCAGGCGATTACCGTTACAGGGGGTGGCACTTGCACCCGTTGGCCTAACGGGGAAGATGTCGTTGAGATTGATTATTAATAGAGGAAACAACCATGATTAAAAAACTGCTTTTTGGTGCATTACTGTTACTGCCATTGCTTGCCGAGGCGGGTGGATGGACAACCCCATCTACTATCTTGGCTATCATACCCGAAGCACAGGATGACGGAAGTAGACTCACTATTGTTTTTGACACAAAAAACAATCCAGACAATTGCCAAAATAATAGTGGTTATACCCGAGTTTATGCCAGCACTCCAAAGGGTAAAAACATTGTAGCCACTGCGATGTTGGCATACTCTTCCGCTAAACAGGTTACTCCGGCACTTATTGGTTGCGACGACTGGGGGCGGCCCATAGTATCGGGCTTATGGTTATGGAAGTAGCTCGTCGTTACAACCTTTTAATATCATGATGACTTTTTTTGTTTTGTAGGAGTGGGCCATGCCCGCGATGGATTGGACCGATTCTCAAGTTGGGTTATTTATCGCGGGCATGGCCCGCTCCTACCTGTTGCATCTATTTTTTTCTAGGGGAATCACTATGAACCGCATCTATATACTCGCTTTACTGCTTATTCTTCCATTAACCGCATACTCGGGGACATTAAGCGGGCCAAGAAAAATTACATTAATTGGCTGTCATAAGGACTTCGAGGTTTGTTATGTGTCAGTTAGTGGGCCTAACCTAGGGCCTGCGGGCTGTGCAACCACCAGCATAAGATGGCCTGCGATTTCCGCCATGAACGGAAAAAACACCCTGGAGTTGCTCACCTCAGCTTATATGGCTGGCAAGATGGTCAATTTTTTTGTATCGGATACCTGCCTTGCCGTAGACCCAAATTTTCCAACTTTCGATTGGTATAACATCACCGATCAATAATCCATTACAGCGTTTTCAACATCAAATAGTTACTTGATAGCTGGTATGTAAGGGCAGGTCATTCAGTTTACTTGAAGCGTTAACTGAATATCCATTATTTAGGTATATTTTAAAGATGAAAACGCTGTATTAATATAGGGGGAAAGTCATGTTACGTATCATTGTCTCTGTTGTTGCAGTACTTTCGTTTTTGTTATTGCCAGTCCAATACAGCGAAGCCTCACAAACGACAGGGTATATAACATATCTATGGCAGCACTATGAACTTGCAAACATAAACAGTGCCTTTTTGTTTAGATTGGATACTAGTGTTCCTTTGGGATGTAATAGCTCTTTCCGCTATGCGGTTGATGCCACAAAGCCTGAAGGAAAAGCGGTAATGGCAATTGTTCTAATGGCACAAGCCAGAGGCAAGTCAGTCACAGTTGTTGGTAAATCTGTCTGTGATGTTCACGGGGATGCAGAGACGGTGTCTTGGATTGCAGTCAATCCAAATTAGCCTAGGAATCCTACAATGAAAGCACTCTACCTCTTACTATCGGCTATGGCATGGCTAGGCACCCAAGCCAACGCCAAGGATGCCAACGCCTTGATCACAGACAAAGACAAACTCAGTTACAGCATCGGCGTGGATGTGGCACGGAATTTTAAGAAATCCGACATTCAGGTGAACCTTGACCAGTTTATCCAAGGCTACCGAGACGGCCTATCGGGGGGGCGGCTGCTATTGTCTGAACCAGAACTCCGCGAATGGAGGAATGCATTGATGGCCGAGGTCCGGCAAAAGACCGCCAAAAACCAGCAAATGGCGGCTAAAATCAATCGGCAAAAAGGCGAAGCCTTCCTGGCTGCGAACAAGGTCAAAGCGGGTGTCGTGTCTTTGCCCAGCGGTGTGCAATACAAGATCATCAAAGCGGGAACCGGCCCTAAGCCGACCGATGCCGACCGGGTAGATGCCAACTACAGGGGCACGTTGTTGGACGGAACCGAGTTCGACAGCAGCGCACCGGGCAAGCCCGCCACGCTGTCGGTCGGACAACTCATCCCCGGTTGGAAGGAGGCGTTGAAGCTGATGGCTGTGGGTTCTCAGTGGCAGTTGTGGATTCCTGCCCATCTCGGCTACGGGGCGCGGGGTGTGGGCCGCGACATCGGGCCTAACGAGATGCTGGTTTTCGAGGTCGAACTGCTCGCCATCAAAGCCCCCGAAGCACAAGTGGTCAAACCTTGAGCCATTGTGGGTGGGCTTGAGGTGATTTCAATTAATGAATCCACCCAAACCGAAATGAAAGGTCCATGGAAATCACGAACAATTCTTCCGCAAATCATCTTGCCAAGCTGGGGCTTGGCGTTCCTTCTGGGAGCGCCAAGCACCAGCTTGGCCTTTGGATGGGTTATTCTTGATTGCATATCAGCTTAATCGACAACACCAACAATGAAAACCAAGCCGCCTAGGGTACGCCGTGTGTACCGTTCAAATCTTATAGAGTCAAAGCTAGCACTTTGCGGCTGGTTGGTACTGGCAAGCTTGGTCTTGCCCGATTGGGTTCACGCCGCTACGCCAACTACCGATGAAATAGAGCGTGGGCGGCGTATTTACCAAGAGGGCATCCTCCCCTCTGGCGCGCCATTGCATGGGATGCGCTCGGGCAAGGTGGAAGTGAAAGGGCCGCAAGCCGCTTGCGCCAATTGCCACCGCCCAAGCGGCATGGGTTCGGTCGAGGGCGGCATTCAGGTTCCGCCCATCAGCGGCAAATTTTTGTATGCCCAAGCCGGCGACATGGCGTTGGCGGCAATGGATTTGCGTGGTGAAAAGCGCATGAACCAGGCACATGCCCCCTACACTGACGACACGCTGGCCCAGGCCATCCGCCTAGGCATCAACAACTCAGGCCGTAGCATGAACCCGGTGATGCCGCATTATGCATTGGACAAGCCGGAAATGCAGGCACTTGCCGCTTATCTGCGGCAGTTGTCATCGCAATGGTCGCCGGGGGCCACGGCCGACACCCTCCATTTCGCTACGGTCATTGCCCCCGGCATCTCACCCGAGCGGCGCAAGACCTTAGTCGATATGTTGACGCTGATGTTCAAACAGAAAAACGCCAACACCGTGACGCGGTCGGGGGGCGGACGCCGCCATATGGTCTCGGCGGCGGAAATGGTGTTGGGCACAGAACGCCGTTGGCAGCTTCATGTGTGGGAATTGCAAGGTGCGCCCGAGACTTGGGCGGCCCAATTGCACGACGACTATCAACGCGAGCCGGTTTTCGCGTTAATCTCCGGTTTGTCGGAGACCACTTGGGCACCGGTGCATGAGTTCTGCAATCAAGCGCAAGTGCCGTGCCTGTTTCCCTCTGTGCCGCTGCCGCCAGCAACGGAGTCTTTCTATTCGGTTTACTTTTCGCGAGGGGTTGCGCTGGAGGCTGGCGTATTAGCGCGTTATTTAAGCGGGCAAGGTGCGCAGAAGCCGCAACGCGTGGTACAGGTCTATCACGATGATTGGATGGGGCGTGGCGCGGCGCAAGCCCTGAAACAAGCTGTGGCTGGATCGGGGATCACCGTTGAAGACCGCTGCTTGCCGGATGTCAACCCACAATCTTTGCAACAGGCTACCAAGAACATGACCGGCGCGGAAGTGCTCATGCTGTGGCTCCGACCCGCAGAGCTTGCACTGCTTGAAAAACTGGCGCCACCGTCCGCCTCCGTCTATTTTTCTGGCGAACTGACCGGCGAGGAACGTGGACCGTTTCCTGTCGCTTGGAAGAAGCATGCGAAACTGGTCTACCCCTATGACTTGCCCGGCCAGCGCGAAGACAATATGGCCAATTTCCGCGCTTGGCTGACGATGCGGGGGCTGGCGGTGGTGGACGAGCCGCTGCAAGCAGAGGCTTTCTTTGCGGTCAATTTCCTGACTGACACAGTGGCGGGGATGCTGGACAACCTCTATCGCGATTATTTGTTGGAAACAACCGAGAGTATGCTCAGTAAAGCCGAAGGCATGAAGTCTGAGCAACAGGCGCGGGACCGTGAAATGCTAGGGAAGCCGCATAGCCTGCCGACCCAGCACGCGAGCACGACAATTTATCCGCATTTGGGATTAGGGCCTGGGCAGCGCTTTGCCTCCAAAGGTGCTTATATTGTTCGCTTGGGTGAAGACGGCAAGTTGACCGCCGAATCGGGTTGGATTGTTCCTTAACAGGGTCTCGCAGATGAAAAATACACTACCTGGACAGACGAACCCATGCCCTTGCTTGCTCGGGTTCGCCGCCGTGTTTATTTGCGCAGCCCTAGCGGCGGGCCTGTGCTCCGCGGCGCAGGAGGGGGGCGGCTTCACGCGCACCGAGGCAGTCTACAGCCTCCCTGAAGTGACACTGGTGCGCCAAGATGGGGCCAGTGTCTCCTTGTCTAGGGAATTAGACGATGGGCATCCGGTGATGGTCAGCTTTATCTTTACGTCCTGTGCGGTCATCTGTCCGATGCTCTCGCACCTGATGTCCCAAGTGCAGCAAAAGCTCGCCAAGGGTGGCGAAAAGCGGCACATGGTGTCGATTTCGATCGATCCAGAACAGGACACCCCGGCGCGTTTGCTTGAGTATGCCAAGAAATTCAGGGCCGGAAGCGGCTGGCAGTTTTACACCGGAACGGCACAAACCAGCATTGACGTGCAAAAAGCCTTCAATGCCTACCGTGGCGACAAGGACAACCACGCCCCATTGATTTTTATGCGGGCTTCCCCAGGCAAGCCTTGGGTGCGTATTGAGGGTTTTGCGACTAGCGACGATTTGCTTCATGAGTACCGCCGCATGATTGGGCAATAATTACTGATGTTGCGCATGGAATGGCAAAGTTCGCTTTGCCTGTCAAGGCAAGCATTGACACTCCAAAACGAGAATCGCCGAAGGTCGGCAATTCTTTGCCGATAACCGCACAGGTGCCGCCGCGCCGCCCGTCTTCGCCGGAAACACCCGCCGGAGCGGGTTTATTCCGGCCTACGGCGCGTGACTTCAGTTATAATGGAAGGACGATCCAGTCTTTTCTTAGAGTTTCGAGTAATGAGCAAAACCATCGTTCTAACCGGCATCACGACCACGGGAACCCCGCATTTGGGCAATTACGTCGGTGCGATTCGCCCTGCCATAGCGGCCAGCCAAGACCACAATGTGCTGCCGTTTTATTTTCTTGCCGATTACCACGCGCTGATCAAATGCCTGGAGCCTGCGCGGGTGGCGCAGTCCACGCTGGAAATCGCCGCCACATGGTTGGCCTTGGGCCTAGATACGGACAATGCGCTGTTCTACCGGCAGTCGGATATTCCTGAAATTGCCGAATTGTCTTGGATGCTCAGTTGCGTGACCGCTAAGGGTTTGATGAATCGCGCCCATGCCTACAAGGCAGCGGTGCAGGCTAACGAAGAGTCGGCCGAGACCGACCCGGACAAGGGTGTCAGCATGGGTTTGTTCAATTATCCGATATTGATGGCTGCGGACATTTTGCTGTTCAATGCCCATAAGGTGCCGGTCGGCAAGGATCAAATCCAGCATATTGAAATGGCTCGGGACATAGGCGGGCGCTTCAACCATATTTTTGGGACGCATTTCAATATTCCCGAGGCGGTGGTGAGCGAGGACACTGCGATTCTGTGCGGTCTGGATGGCCGTAAAATGAGCAAAAGTTATGACAATACCATTCCTTTGTTTCTGCCTGAGAAGCAATTCCGCAAACTCATCATGAAGATCAAAACCAATTCCTTGGAGCCTGGTGTGCCTAAGGAGGCCGATACTTGCACCCTGTTCGGCATTTACAAGGCATTTGCGACTAAGGATGAAGTTGCTGCTGTGCGTAAGCGTTACGAAGAAGGCATAGCTTGGGGTGAAATGAAGCAATTTTTGTTCGAGTACTTGAATGGGCATTTGCAAGATGCGCGGGAGCGTTATGGCGAGTTGATGCAGTCACCCGAAAAGATTGAGGCCATTTTGCTTGAAGGGGCAGAAAAAGCGCGGGTCTACAGTGTGCCCTTTATGAAAAATATCCGCGCCAGCGTGGGCATTCGTGGGTTAGCTAGACAGTGAGCCGTTGCTTTTGCCTTAGGACTTACACAAAGCCCCGTTCGTGTTGAGCCTGACGAAGCATGAAGGGGCTTTGCTAGTGCCGATTACCCTGCGGCAGGCTCAGGGCGAACGGTGTTGGCGGACGTTTTTGCGTAAATCCTATGCCTGAAAAAACCAATACTCCATTGTTAGTCGCTAAAGCAAGCTGCCTGGTTTTTCTGCTGGCCCTAGTCATGACTCTGCATGGCTGCGCCTACACTCAGCCACGCAATGCGGGAAAACCGTTAACATTGAAAATAAACAAAGCCGCACCGCGTCCTCCTGCGTCTAAATCATCTGACGAAGATGATATGCTTGAATATCATGGGCCAACGCAAGTACACAGAAATCTGCCTTTAGCGGGGACAAGATGGGAATGGGAAGGTGATCTAAAGCCGCAAGGAATTGATGGTTTGGCTGATACCTCTGTATATAGCGTCGAGTTTAACGCCAATGGATGGTTCGATATCCAAGCCGATTGCAGACGCGGTGCGGGCATTTATGAGGCCAATGGCGAGCACATTGCGCTAACGGTGATTAAAGTGAGCCATTCGTCCTGTCGCCATGCTTCGCAGGCAGACGCTTTTCTAAGCGCCTTGGAGACGGCAAGAACCTATAGGCTGAACGATAGCCAGCTTTTCTTTGACATCAAACATCAAACTGAAATCATGGTTTTCCACCGCAAACCCTAAACATTGCATTTGCCACCAAAGGCCAAGTGTTTCCACAGGATTTTTAGTTGCTAGGATATATTTGTTATTCTTTCAAAAACAATTACATGAAATTTATTTTCACACTTTTCTTGATTGGCGGTTAAAATCCCAGCTTTAAATGCATGACAATGTACCCGTTTATTGAGTAGTATTAACCGATTTTTTAGGAATAGGACTTACGCAAAATGTTTTCCAATGCCGTTCGCCCTGAGCTTGTCGAAGGGTGAAGGGCATGCATGCTTCGGCAGGCTCAGCACGAACGGAGCTTTGCTTAAGTCCTAAGGAAGACAAATGGCGCGGTTTCCACTTGGGTGTCAGTTAGCCCGGTGCAACTGCTTCATGCCGTGTCTGATCGTTTATGGCGGTAGGGCCGGCAGAGTGCGATAATGTTCGCACATCGCAAAGCTGAATCCATGCTATGCGTGGAAATTACAACAACAATTGATAGAGAACTCGGAAAGATGAAAAATTTGAACCAAAAAATTTGCGTAGCCTTGGTAACCGGCCTGTTGGCTATCGGAACTGTTTCCACCGCATATGCCGCTGAAAACTCTGCTGGAGTGGCTGATTTCATCAACAAATCTGCTGATTCTGCCAAAAAGGCTTTGGAAGAACTGCAAGGTGGCCGTCCTGACGAAGCCAGAGTGGAGCTGAAGAATGTACGCCAGTACACCAAGGAAATCACTGGCCAGGCAGCCAGCAAGAAGTTGCAGGGTGCCAACGGAGCGATCAAAGAAGCTGTTGAACTCATAGACAAAGGGGACAACAAAGGCGCAATTGCTATTCTGACGCCTGCGGTCCAGAGCCTGAAGGAAATCCAAGAAGGCAAATACTAAGCGTAAAGCTGCTTTCCTGTGGGCGTGGTTTAGGCGGCTTTCTGCCCGCCGAAGCCACGCACCTAGTGAATTCAATCATTTGCTTAGGTGGTATAGGGTGCTGCGGAAATAAAGCAGCATAAAGCTCCCTCCCCTTTCGGGAAGATGACGGGGTGAGGCAATAAAAAAGTCGCTTTATTTCCGCAGCGCCCTATGTCAAACCGTACCCGGTATATCTACTTCCATAGTTTGAACGGCCCGTACTGGTAGCCGTCAGGGATTTTGAACGCATCGGTTGAAACGGTTGATGTCACGATGCGCTCCATGTTTAGATTGATTTTGCCATGACTGGAAGCTTCGCGCAGTTCAATCGGCACTCCAGCCACATCACGCAAATCGAGATCGGGTAGGATGATGCCAAACTGCTTGGCTAGTCCCTGGGATTTACGCGAGACGCGTTCTAAGAAGCTGAGAAAGGAACGGACGGTGGCGTAATCCGTGTCTGACAAATTCAGTTTTGCGGGGTCCGCCATGCAGAATTCGGCCGACTTTGCCTTGCCTTGGTAAACACTCATCTGTTCGCAGGCGATCCCCGCCACCTTCCGGCTTTGCCCCGACTTGACGATTTTCGCTGATTGCACCGGCTTCGCCGCCTTGGCGATGCTGTCGAGCGGAATATTTCCCCCCAGCATTTCCTCCCATTGCTTGCGTTTTGCGGGGTCGAGTTTGGCCAGTTGTTCGCCTAGGCCTTGCAACAGGGGCTGGACCGTTTCCGCTTGCTTGCTGATGCGATTGACCTGTGCTTCATCCAAACCCATGACGCTGCGCTTGCCATGGTCGATGATGAACAATATTTCCGGGGATGCGGAATAGATGAAGTCAAAGTTTCCGTCGCCTCCCGCAGCCTTGAGCAATATCTTGCCGTCTTTGATGACGACAGGCTGGATTTTACCGGGCTTGGCGTTGCCTTCGGCGACTAAATATTCCAAAGTGCTGTCGGCACTTGCGGCTTGAGCTAGGCCCAGGCCGATTAGCAGGAAAAGGCATTGAAAGTGTTTCATAAAGGCTCTTTGAAGAAGGAAATGCTGTATTATGCATTACTCCCATATCACTGTAAAAATATCTATGTGATGTAGGATGGGCTGAGCTTGCGAAGCCATGAACGGTTTCTATATACAGCGTTTTATCTTAACTGATGTTACGCAACCGTGTAGGCTGTAGCCCGGATGGTGTGGAGTGCGGCGACTCGTCGCCGCCTTTTGCGTCCAGCGGCGACGAGTCGCCG
>CAIZPP010000209.1 GCA_903934875.1 uncultured Methylococcaceae bacterium | reverse complement strand
TGATGTTACGCAGTCATCGCTAGAGGATGGCAACTTGTGGAGTGCGGCGACTCGTCGCCGCTGGACGCAAAAGGCGGCGACGAGTCGCCGCACTCCACAACATCCGGGCTACAGCCTACACGGTTGCGTAACATCAGTTTTAAAGATGAAAACGCTGCAAAAAAGCCATAAACACGGCAACTCTCATTTTTAGCCAAGGCATGATAAATCCAGCGTCCAAGGATGGCAAACTACGGGTTACGGCAAGCCTATCGTAGGTTTAAGGCTTTACGTCCCTGTGACTGGATTCCTGCATCCCTGCCTGAATGACGGCTTTGCCAACACCGCCAAACTTGTGTATAACGACGTGAGCTCCGACCCCTTCACAACAACCTTAAACCGCTAACGCAGACACTGCGAAGTGTTTCGCCTATGTCAACATGAACTGAACATCATCCATGCCCCGCGTTTTCATCAGCTATAGCCACGACAGTCCAGCCCATTGCGACCGGGTGCTCGTATTGGCCCAGCAACTGCGCCGCAATGGCATAGATGCCGATCTCGACCAGTTCCACACCACCGAACTGCTGCACTGGCCGCGCTGGTGCGAAGAACGGATGCGGCCTGAAAACGCCGATTTCGTGCTGTGTGTCTGCACGGCAGAGTATGCCCGCCGGGTTGAGGGTCGGACGGATGCAGATGTCGGCAAAGGCGTGTTTTGGGAAGCGACATTGATCTACAACGAACTCTACGATGCCAAGGGCAACCCGCGCTGTTTGCCGGTCTTGCTAGACGGCGCGGTGGATGCGGACATTCCTAACACACGGGCTATCCGCGATACACAAGCCGAACAGGGTGCGTTGCTTAAGCGCATAGCACAATCCGTGCTGACGTATCGGCGCGGTACCTTGCATCAACTGAAACCCCCGCCGCCGCATTTTACTGGACGTGGCGAAGCCTTGGCTGAGTTGTGCGAGGCGTTGGGCGGTGGCGGTTACCAAGCGACACAAAAACCCCTCTCCCACCGGGAGAGGGGCAGGGGTGAGGGCGGACAAAAGTGCATGAAAGCCGTTGTAATCACCGCCGTCAACGGCATGGGTGGGGTGGGCAAAACCGCTCTG
Organism: uncultured Methylococcaceae bacterium; assembly: GCA_903934875.1. Taxonomy (GTDB): domain Bacteria; phylum Pseudomonadota; class Gammaproteobacteria; order Methylococcales; family Methylococcaceae; genus Methylumidiphilus. Next base: position 20,571 of record CAIZPP010000209.1, on the reverse strand, counting down.
GCATTGATGGCCGGTCACGCGTTGCGCGAGGACTACCCCGATATGCAATTATTGCTGGAACTGCTTAGCCATTCGCCCAATCCGGTGAGTGCTGGACAGGTGCGCGATTCCGTATTGCTTGCAGCCAATCCTTTGCAGTGGCTACCGGATGACGAAGTCGCCTGCTGGCGGTTGTATGCCAACCTGTTCCACAATACGGAAAAAGGCCAACCGTTGCGGGCCTTGGTCATCATAGACGATGCCGCCGACGACAACCAAGTTGAACGCTTGTCACCGCCACCCGGTTGCGCCTTGCTGGTTACTTCGCGCAGGCAATTGCGCACGGGGCAGCCCTTGCATTTGGACAGCTTGCCCCGCGCCGATGCAATGGCCTTGTTACACGCTTATGCCCCACGCTTGGATGATACGCAGGCGGATAGCTTGGCTACCCAGTGTGGTGATTTGCCGGTGGCCTTGAAAACGGCGGGCGGTTATCTGAAAGCCTACCGTTCCAAGCAGGTCGCTGAGTATTTGGCAGAACTGGAACGCAACCGGTTGCGGCAATTTGGGGAATGCCCATCGTGACCAAGGTAAGCCGGTCGAGGCGATTAAATACTACAATCTGTGTATCATAATTCAACGTGAGAGGTGCGATCTACGTGGTGAGGGCGATACTCTGTGGAACTCGGCTTTGGCCTACAAAAACTTAGGCGAATTGGTGCAGGCGTTAAACTGTGGGGCACAGGCATTGGCGATCTATGAAGCCATTGAACACCCGACGCAGCAATGGTCAGGGAGACCTTGGTACGGTGGCGGGGCGATGACGGCGGTAAGGCAGGGAAAAGTTAGGGGCAATGCCGTTGCGCTGGTTCCCAAGCTCCCGGCTTGGAAACCCGGCCCCGGAAGCGCCTGTTTCCCGAACACGTAATGCAGAACGCGACAGCGGTTCCGCCCAATGACAACTCATCCAGCAGGAATTACTTTGCCCACAATATCAATGTTTTATGGGATTATCATTTGCATGTACTTTGTGCCCGGTGAACATCCGCCGCCACACTTTCATGCCTACTATGGTGAATATACGGCTACAGTGGATATACGCACTTGTGAATTAATCGAAGGAAATTTACCTAGAAAGCAAACAAAGCTCGTCTTGGCATGGGCTGAATTACATCAACAAGAGCTTATGAGCGATTGGAGTTTGGTGATGTCTGGCAAGGAACCTTTGAATATTCAACCATTGCAATAAAGAAACATCATATGTATCCATCAGTACAAACCGTTGTTCCCCGTGATGATTATACGCTTGATATTACCTTTAATAACGGCGAAAGTGGTGTATTAGATATGAAGCCCTATTTAGATTTTGGAATCTTTAGCCGTATTAAAGACTATAAGTCCTTTGAAAAAGTCGCTGTTGCCTTTGATACAATTGAATGGGAGTCTGGTGCCGACCTTGATCCAGAGTTTGTTTATGATAAATGCAATAGACTAAACAGATTGTAAATATTCACCCCTACACAGGGAACCGCATAAGGCGGATTCGCAAAGAAAATGGCGGTTGGTTATGCTAATGGCCTTGGGGAAATGCTACGGTGTCGATGGTTTGGCGCTGGAATGTCGGGCGCAACGCAAAGAAATGCGCCCGACCTTATATCTACGTTGCTAACACCTAAGTGCTTGCGCCAAATAAATGTTATGTATAAATAGGTTTTAAATACATATGATTTGTTCATTAAAATCAATAAATTATGAATTTTATGATATATTTAACAAAATATAATATTTTTTATACGCAAGCACTTATCACCTCCGATCAGATTGCAAATGAAGCAAAGCTATTGAAAAAACCACTAGAAGAAATCCAACAGCGTTACGCTGCACTGGCCTTGCGCTTCGGTTTGAAACTAGCCTGACTCGTCGCCAAGTGGTTTAAATCTCATGAAATTTACTCAATACTTTCAGGCAATGCGTTTGCGTCCAGACCGGGAAAGCATTCAAATCGAATGGATTCAAAGGGTTGTTGAACATCCACTAAAAGAAGTCATACAACAGGACAATAGAATACGGCGTTGGGCGGCTATAGAAGAAGCCAATGGCAAATATCTGCGCGTCATTTTGCTTGCCGATGTGGAAACCGTGCATAATGCATTTTTTGACAGGCCATTCAAGCCATGAAAATTAAATACTTCCAGGACACTGATACCTTGTACATTGAATTCCGCCCTGTCGGAGTTGCCGAAACGAAAGACCTTGATGAAAACACGCTCCTTGATCTCGATGCCGACGGTAATATTTGTGGCATCACCGTTGAACACGCGAAAGAACGGGCGGAAATTCCATCGTTTTCTTACGAGCAAATAGCGGCCTAGCCGGTTCGGGCGCGTATCTTTGCGCCCGACATAATGGCAGTTGGTTATGCAAATGGCTTTGGGTAAATGCTACGGTGTCTATGATTTAGGCACTGGAATGTCAGGCGCAACGCAAAGAAATGCCCCGATTTACGTTGCTGGCACAAGGCGCTTATGTCGCGTAATGGGAACCCGCCGCTGGCCCGGAAATAGGGTGAAAAATTATTGTATAACTAACTGATGTTACGTAGTCCTCGCTAGAGGATGGCAACTTGTGGAGTGCGGCGACTCGTCGCCGCTGGACGCAACAGGTGGCGACGAGTCGCCGCACGCCACAACATCCGGGCTACAGCCTACACGGTTGCGTAACATCAGTAACTAATTGGAATCAAAAAATGTCTTACAAAAGTATCGGTCTCGACGACAAGCTTTATCAATATCTTACTGCGGTTTCCCTGCGCGAGCCGGAAATTCTGGCCCAATTGCGCGAAGAAACCGCCGCCCTGCCCAATGCAGGGATGCAGATTGCGCCGGACCAAGGCCAATTCATGGCTTTGTTGGTGAAACTCACCGGCGCTGCGAAGGTTCTTGAAGTCGGCGTGTTTACCGGCTACAGTTCGCTGTCGGTCGCCTTGGCGCTACCGGAGCGGGGTAGCATTACCGCCTTTGACATCAGCCCAGAATCGACGGCAGTGGCAAGAGGCTATTGGCAGCGGGCGGGGGTTGCAGACAAAATCGACCTGCATTTGGGGGCGGCCATTGACGGCTTGGATGAACTGCTGGCCCAAGGGCGGGCAGAAGGGACTTATGATTTCGCTTTCATCGACGCGGACAAGGAGAATTACGACGGTTATTACGAACGGGCCTTGCGCCTGCTCAAGCCCGGCGGCTTGTTACTGATAGACAACGTGCTTTGGGGCGGGCGCGTCGCAGACGAAAGCGTTGACGATACTGACACCGTTGCGATCCGCGCCTTGAACTTGAAAATCCACGCTGATTCGCGTGTGGACATTAGCCTGCTGCCCGTCGCGGACGGTTTGACCTTAGCCTTGAAACGCCCCAGCGTTGTCAACATCAAAGAGTTACTTGATAATGGGTATGATAGTACAGGGTATTCGGTTAACTTGAAGAGATAACGGAATATCTATTATTTGATTATGTTTTAAAGAAGAAAACGCTACAAATGAACAAATTATCCGACGATATTTATGCCGAACCCGCCAACGTTGACGTTGACACTTTGAAAAATCTTGGCCCGCTAACCGGCATGGCGGGTATCTGGCGGGGCGTGGATGGGGTGGATATTAAACCCAAGGCGGAAGGACCGAAGCAACAGGCGTTCGTTGAGCGGATGGAACTACAGCCTATAGACCCGCAGACCAATGGCCCGCAACTGCTCTATGGGTTGCGCTACCACACGCATATTGTGAAGCCGGGCCAGTCTAACACCTACCACGACCAGATCGGCTATTGGCTGTGGGAACCCGCCACCGGCACACTGATCCAGACCCTGACCATCCCGCGTGGGTTAATCGCTATGGCGGTTGGCAAGGCCAAGGCCGACGCGGATACCTTTGAACTGGTTGCGACGCACGGCTCAGAGACCTTTGGCATCTGCTCGAATCCATTTCTCGATGCTGCGTTTAGGACTGTTGAATACCGCATCAAGGTGAGTGTCAATGCCGACGGCACCTGGTCTTATGACGAGGACACCGTGCTGATGATCCGGGGGCAGGACGAGCCATTCCATCACCGGGACAGTAACCGCTTGGCGAAGATTGAGGAGCCAATACCGAATCCGCTGGCCCGGAATTGTTAAGGATATTGTAAGCGTCTACCTTCTGGGAGCGCCGAGCACCAGCTTGGCCTTTGGATGGGATGTTCTATATTGGAAATATACTAAGCCCCGGCCTCAGGCTTTGGTTCGCGCAGCAGCAGATTGCGCACGGCTTCCATAGGTGAAAGACCTTCATTGAGGATGCGGTAAACCTGCTCGGTGATGGGCATGTCCACGCCGTGCTCTTTGGCCAAACGATGGATGATGCCGGCGGTCAACACGCCTTCGATTTCCTGACCAATTTGCTCCACCACGTCTGCCCTAGAACAGCCTTTGCCCAGCCCCAGGCCAAAGCGGCGGTTGCGCGATTGGTTGTCGGTGCAGGTCAAAATCAAATCGCCCACACCGGCCAGGCCCATCAGTGTTTCCGGCTTGCCGCCCAAAGCCAGCCCCAAGCGCATCATTTCAGCCAAGCCACGGGTAATCAGCGCGGCCCGCGCATTGGCCCCGAACCCTAGCCCGTCAGCCACGCCGGCCGCAATGGCAAGGACGTTCTTGGTGGCCCCGCCCAATTGAACGCCGATCACATCCTCGGTGGTATAGGCGCGGAAATGCGGGTTGCGCAACAGTCCCGCCACCGCCTTGGCAAACTCGCGGTTGGTCGAGGCGACGGTCATGGCGGTCGGTTGGTCGGCGGCGACTTCCCCGGCGAAGGTGGGCCCGGACAGTACCGCCGCCGGGGTGTCGGGGCCGAGTATTTCTGCGACCACTTGATGCAACATCTTACCGCTTTGGCATTCCAGTCCCTTGGTCGCCCAGGCGATTTGCGGGGGTGCGGATAGATGGCCGCGTAGCTTGGGCAGCAAATCCCGAAAAGCGTGGCTAGGCACGACAATAAGCAGGATGGAGCAATCCCTGGCCGCCGCCTCCAAGTCGGAAGTGACGGCCAGATTGTCAGGGAAAGGGATGCTAGGCAGGTAACGCCGGTTGCAACGGTCTGTGCCTAGATTGGCCATGTGCATGGCATCGCGTCCCCACAGATTCACCGCATGTCCGTTGCGAGCCAGTAGCACGGCCAAGGCAGTGCCCCAGGAACCCGCGCCGAACACCGCAACTGGTTTGGACATAGTGGGAGGCAGTCCTTGGCGCAACTTAGTTGATGCTCTGGGAGCCTTGGCTGGTTTGCTGTTGCAAATGCTGCATGTAGAGTGCGTCAAAGTTCACCGGCGCCAGCAGCAGAGGAGGGAAGCCGCCTTTGATGACAAGGTCGGACACCGCTTCGCGGGCAAAGGGGAACAGGATGGTGGGGCAGTAGCTGCCTATCATCGCCCCTAATTCTTCTTCTTGGAACCCTGTGATGGTAAATACGCCCGCCTGGGTCAATTCGGCCAGATAGGCGGTTTTCTCTTCCAGCTTGACGGTCACGGTCACCGTCAGGCCAACTTCAAACAGCCCGTTCTCCAATCCTTGGGCGTTGCTTGCCAGATTGAATTCTACTTTGGGTTCCCATTGTTGGGTGAAAATCACCGGTGAATTGGGGGTTTCAAACGAAACATCCTTAATGTAGACCTTTTGGATGACGAATTGTTTTTCCTGCGTTTCTTCTGCCATGTTGCATTCTCGGGTGTGGGTGGGTTACTTTTTGTTTTTTCTTACCAGGGGAAGCTTTTGATCCTGCCAGGTCAATATCCCCCCATCCAGATAATAGACTTGGGTATAACCTTCCTTGGCCAATTGCTTGCAGGCTTCCTTTGAGCGGGTTCCCTGCTGGCAGTAGACTAGGATTGGGCTGTTTTTGTGTGATTCCAGTTCAAACAACTTTTCCTTCAACCTCACCAATGAAATGTGCATCGCTCCTTCAATGTGCCCCTTGGCGAATTCATTGGGTTCACGCACATCAATGGTGATGGTACCGTCTTGGTTGAGGAGTTCGACCGCACGGGCGGGTGTCGCCACTTTGTATTTGCGGGTCAGGGTGTCGAACAGGTCATGGATCAGCAGCACAGTCACCACGAAGTGGCCGCCGCTTAACATCATGTGGTTGTTAACGAATTGTAAGGTCCGTTCAATTTCCATTCAGTTGCCTTCGAAAGTTTGCGGTGTAGTTTGCAAGATGCAAAATATGCTATTAGTGTATGTGTTATGAATGGCTGGTCTCATCTCGTGCGGAAATATCAGAACATGGGTGCTAGACTACGCGACGAACAAGGCAAAAACCGTTACAATAGCAAACATGAACTTACAGAATTAGGTGTGGATGCGGAACAAGATGTTTCTCGATCTTCTCCAAACTGACAAGTCACTTGAGTTCGCCCATTGATTATACTTTAGAATTGGCTTTGACCTAAACCTGTTGGGCGGTTAAATTTTAATTTCGAAGCGATGATCGCTTGATCCAACGATTAACTCCACGCCCGTCCCCCTTTGCAATCCATTGCTAGCGAGTTGGACCAAGCCCTGTTGTCGGCACTTGTGCCACAGCTTGGGGGGATATGTGCGCTTATCCGAAGGGCTAGCCTTCTGGGTGTGGCGCGGATTTTTTTGGGGTAGATTTAAGTCAAGGGCGTTAAGAGTTTGAGCGAACAATGAACTGGCCTGTAGGCCCATCACCATGCATTGACGGGAAACACATGTTGAATCAAAAAAATCTTCTCCTGATCGCCTTAAGTGCCACGCTGGGTGGCCTGATTGTTGTCGGTGGCAATGTTTACGCCGAGCGTGAGGCTGCGGAGTCGGGCACGATCCCTTACGAAGGCTTGAAGACCTTTTCCGAGGTGTACAGTCGTATCCGCCAAGATTATGTGGAGCCCGTGCCCGACAGCAAGTTGCTCGAAGATGCCATACGCGGCATGTTGTCAGGGCTGGACCCCCATTCCTCCTACCTTGACCAGGAGCAATACAACGAATTGAAAGTCGGCACTACCGGCCAGTTCGGCGGCTTGGGCATTGAAGTAGGCATGGAAAACGGTTTCATCAAGGTTATCTCTCCGATTGACGACACGCCCGCGCAAAAAGCCGGCATCAAAGCGGGAGACTTAATCATCCGATTGGACGACAAGCCGGTCAAGGGCATGAGCCTGAACGATGCAGTCAAGACCATGCGCGGCGAGCCGGGTAGCGAAATCTCCCTGAGCATCGTGCGCGAGGGTGTCGAACAGCCACTGAAAATCAAGATTGTCCGCGATATCATCAAGGTAAAAAGTGTCAAAAGCCGGATGCTGGAAGATGGCTATGGCTATGTACGGATCACCAGTTTCCAAGCCAAGACTGGCGAAAGCATGGTGGAGGCGATCAACGAGCTGAAGAAAAATGGCGAACTGAAAGGCTTGGTGCTGGACTTGCGGAACAACCCCGGCGGCGTGTTGAACGCTGCCGTGTCAGTCAGCGACGCTTTTCTGGACAGTGGGTTGATTGTCTATACGGACGGACGCATTGAAGACTCGAAGATGAAATTCAACGCCACCCCCGGCGATATTCTCAATGATGCCCCCATAGTCGTTTTGATTAATGCCGGGTCGGCCTCCGCCTCCGAAATTGTGGCCGGAGCGCTGCAAGACCACAAGCGTGCGGTCATTATGGGGGAGAAAACCTTCGGCAAGGGATCGGTGCAAACCATTCTGCCAACTAGTAACGGCGGGGCGGTGAAGTTGACCACGGCACGCTATTACACCCCGTCGGGCCGTTCCATCCAAGCCGAGGGCATCACACCGGATGTGCCGCTTTCAAAGGTTAAATTGGAGGCCGTGTCGCAATCTGAATTCGGCCCGATTAAAGAGTCTGACTTGGTCAACCACTTGAACAACGAAAAATCCACCAAGAAGGGCGAACAGAAATCCGATGACAAATCCGAGGAGGCCTTGGCGATGCAGGACTTCCCGCTCAATGAGGCGCTGAATTTGCTAAAGGGCATTAATATTGTGAAACACACCAAGTAAGGTCCGTCCTAAGGGGGTAATCCCCTGTGAGAGGCCAGTAAATTTATGCCACTGTAAAGGGATGTTATCCCTAAGGTTAAAAAATGCAGCTAGAATCCATTTTAGAATCGTACGCACGTTATGCCCCGGTTTACGACCACACGTTCGGTTGGTTGTTGAGTTTTCGCGGGCGTTCCATGGCGGCCGGGGTTACCAACCATAGTCCCGGCAAGATTTTGGAAGTGGGCGTGGGTACCGGCATCGGCCTGCCATACTACCGGCGTGAGCATCAAGTGCATGGCATTGACATTTCCCCGCACATGTTGGATAGGGCGAAGAAAAGAGTCCACCGCAAACGTCTCGGCAATGTCACGCAATTGACCATCATGGATGCGCGCAAGCTACAGTTCGCCGACAATACCTTTGACTCCGTGGTGGCGGCTTATGTGATGTCCGTGGTACCCGAACCTGAAAAGGTTATCCAGGAGATCGAGCGAGTTTGCAAGCCGGGCGGGAACGTGATCATCGTCAACCACTTCGCGGCTGAAAAAGGTATGCGCCGGGGAGTGGAGAGAATGCTGGCGCCGTTATCCAACAAACTGGGTTGGCGCCCCGACATGCCGGTGGAGGAGGTCCTTGCGCACACCAGTCTCCAAGTGGTGTCGAGCCATAGCCTTCCGCCAATGGGGTTGTTTACCCTGTTGCATTTGAGGAAAGGCACATGACTCCGGTATGCTATAATCCAAACTATCGATTTGTGCCCGAAGTACGACATGCCAGCCACCCATTCTGACTCTGCTGAGTTTTCCCACGCGTTTGAAATCAAGAGCGGGGGCATCAACCTGCCGCTGCTGAAGCTTTTGATCGCCGATGTGGAGATAATCTCCCAGCATCTTAGCCTGAAGATCAAGCAAGCCCCCGATTTTTTTCGCAATGCGCCCATGGCGATAGATTTGCATGGACTTGACAATGACAATGTGGAGATTGATCTCGCCGCATTGGTCAGGGCCATGCGGAGTTGCGGCTTGGTTCCTGTGGGTGTCTGTGGCGGCTTCGAACGGCAACACCAAGCAGCGCAAGCGGCAGGCCTTACGGTTTTGACCCTTGCCCGTCAAGAGTCGCCGCAGCATGCCCATGCACAGGCAGCCAAGCCAAAAACACAGCCCGAAGAGTCGCATGGCAGAATAGTCGAGCAGCCTGTCCGTTCCGGTCAGCGCATTTACGCCGCCGGGGGAGACTTAGTGGTGATATCCCAGGTCAGCGCGGGAGCAGAAATCATGGCTGACGGCAATATCCATGTGTACGGCACACTTCGTGGACGCGCATTGGCGGGTGTGCAGGGTAATCTCGGCTGCCGCATCTTTTGCCTGGACTTGCAGGCGGAGCTGGTGTCCGTGGGCGGTCACTACAAAATTAGCGAAAACATTGACGATTCCCTACGCGGCTTTCCTGTGCAAATTTATTTACAGGACCAATCGTTAATTATCCAGAGAATTTAGACGCTTCATACCAGGGGAAGATTAGTGGCACGAATTATTGTAGTAACTTCGGGAAAGGGCGGGGTCGGCAAGACTACTACCAGCGCGGCGATTTCCATGGGATTGGCGCTTCGGGGCTATCGCACAGCCGTCATCGACTTCGACGTGGGGCTGCGCAATCTCGATTTGATTATGGGATGCGAACGCCGTGTGGTTTATGACTTCGTCAATGTCATCAATGGCGAGGCTGCGCTAAACCAAGCTTTGATCAAGGACAAACGCTGCGACAAGCTGTTCATCCTGCCTGCCTCGCAAACTCGCGATAAGGAGTCGCTGACTGTAGAGGGTGTGGGCAAGGTGTTGGGCGACTTATCCAAGGATTTCGATTACATCGTCTGTGACTCCCCCGCCGGCATCGAACGGGGTGCCACGATGGCCATGTATTACGCCGATGATGCCATTGTGGTGACCAACCCCGAAGTTTCCTCGGTTCGTGATTCCGACCGGATGCTGGGCATTCTCGCCAGCAAATCCCGCCGGGCTGAGCGGGGCGAGGAGGCAATTAAGGAATATCTATTGCTGACCCGCTATTCGCCGCAACGGGTAAAACTCGGTGAGATGCTCAGTGTCGAAGACGTGCAGGACATTCTTTCGCTGCACCTGCTCGGTGTCATCCCTGAGTCCAAGGCGGTGCTGAATGCCTCCAATTCGGGTGTACCGGTGATTCTCGACGAGAAGAGCGATGCCGGACAGGCATTTTCCGACGTAGTCCGGCGCTACTTGGGGGAAAATGTGACGCACCGCTTCATCGACCTGGAAAAAAAGAGCCTCTTTGGCAGGCTGTTTGGGGGTTGAGTTATGGGACTGCTAGACTATTTTCGCAATACACGCCCGTCGACGGCGGCCATAGCCAAGGAACGCTTGCAAATCTTGGTGGCGCACGAGCGTTCCGAACGCAACAAGCCGGATTATCTTCCCATGTTGCAAAAGGAGCTTTTGGAGGTCATCCGTAAATATGTCAATATCGACCAAGATGCCATATCGGTGACCATGGAGCAGGATGAAAAACGGGAAATCCTCGAACTTAGTATTGTCCTTCCCGACGATAACCAGCGCAAGAAGCAGAAAAGGCTCTGAGCAAACTACCATGCTCGAAATCCTGCAAATTCCTGTCCTGCAAGACAATTATATTTATCTAATCCATGAACCCAATGGCTGGGCGACAGCGGTCATAGACCCAAGCTTGGCGGAGCCGGTTTTGCAAGCCTTGGACGAAAAGGGTTGGACCTTGACCCATATCCTCAACACCCACCACCACGGCGACCATGTCGGCGGCAACATCGAATTGAAGCGGAAAACCGGCTGTGCCATTGTCGCTATGGCGCGGGACAAAGAGCGCATACCCGGCATTGACGTGGAAGTGTCGCAAGGTGACATCATCGGCCTAGGCCAAACGGAGGCGAAAGTGTTGGATGTGCCAGGCCATACCAGCGGGCACATCGCGTTTTGGTTTGCCGGGGAAAACGCGCTGTTTTGCGGAGACACGCTGTTTGGCTTGGGCTGTGGCCGGCTGTTTGAGGGACATGCCGAACAAATGTGGTCGTCATTGGAGAAAATCCTCGCCTTGCCCCCGTCAACCCGGATTTACTGTGCCCATGAATACACCCAGGCCAACGGGCGTTTCGCCTTGCAGATCGAACCGGAAAACCTAGCCCTAAGGCAGCGCATGGAGCGGGTTGACAGCTTGCGCGAACAGGGTTTGCCGACTATCCCCTCGCTGCTGGAAGAAGAATTGGCCACCAACCCCTTCCTGCGCCCCGATAGCCCGGACATCCGCCGCCGTTTGAAGCTGGACGACGTTGCGGACTGGCGGGTGTTTGCCGAAATCAGGCATATGAAGGATGGTTTTAGGGGTTAATAAGTAAGGGTTGATAAGTTTGTTAACAACTAGGAAATTAAGGCTTAACCGCTCGTCCTGAGCGAAGTCGAAAGAGGGACGGAGCCATTCATGGTTCGACCCTTCGACAAGCTCAGGACTCACCACGAACGCTTTCACGCAAGGCTTTGTTTTACTTGGTGCCTCGGGCCGGAGTCGAACCGGCACGGCGGTTAAGCCGAGGGATTTTAAGTCCCTTGTGTCTACCAATTTCACCACCGAGGCTAATTTTTAATTCTAAACCAAATCCATACCTATGTTATGCTTCAACGCCAAACGGAGAAGTTCAACGCCGTTTTTTACCCCCAGCTTTTCGTAAATCCGGTGGCGGTAAGTGCTCACAGTTTTCGGGCTAATCATCAGGGATTCAGCGATTTCGCCCAAATCACGGCCTTGCAGGGTCATCAGGACCACTTGCAGCTCTCGTTGCGAGAGCTCTTCAAATGGCGAACCCTTGCTGGTGGCTAGGTTGGACAGAGCCAATTTACTGGCTATATTGTAGCATAAATAACGCCCACCCGCATACACAGTCCTGATTGCGGCAACCAATTCAGCGATGGAGCAAGTTTTGGTCACATAGCCGTCCACACCCGCGCTTAACATCTGTTGCGGAACAGGGCCGTCGGTCAATACCGTGAGGATGATAATTTTCACACCCGGATGCCTCCGGTTGATTTTTCGGCTTGCCTCTATGCCGCCTATCCCCGGCATATAGATGTCCATCAACACAATGTCGGGTTGCATGATGTCAACCATCTTGATTGCTTCCTCACCCGACCCCGCTACGCCAACAACCGTTATCGATTCGCTCTCGGCCAATAAATGCTGGATGCCCGTGCGGACGAGTTCATGATCATCAACGAGTAGTACATTGACCATAAAAATTCTATTTTATCATTCTAATGGGCTTCCAGTAAATTGTTAAATGCGGCGTTTGTCAAGCACTTGCCCAATCAGCAGGCCGTCGGTCAGGCGTATCTCCACCGCTACACCCTTATCCACATCGGCTATGGTGCGTAAGATATTCCCATCTTGTGCACGGGAGACGATGGCATAGCCGCGCGCCAAGGTTGCCAGAGGACTGACCGCATGGAGTTTTTCGCCATTGGCTTGCAACGCTTGCCGACCCCGTTCCAACAGCCTGGCCATCGTTGCCGCCAGTCTGCGGTTTAATGCGCCTTGCCGTGTTTCCAGCCATTGTATGCGCTGGAAGGGATGGCGGCCATTTAGTTTGGCCTGTAAGGTTTGCAGCTTGGCTCCATACCGGGAAAGCCCCGCAATGGTGGCTAGCTTCAGGCGAAATTCTAACTCGTCCAGTCGCTGGGCATTGCGTTGCATTTGCCTTTCCGGGTGGGCCTGCTGGAGCCGTTTCAGCCAATGCACCGACAATTGCGCTTCGTGCTTCAGTTTTAGCCGCATTTGCTGCTGCAAGCGGCTCTCCAAGCGGATAAAACGGGCCAGCCATTCGCCGCCGTCGGGGCTGACTGCCTCGGCGGCGGCGGATGGTGTGGGCGCTCGCAGGTCCGCAACCAAGTCGGCAATAGTCAAGTCAGTTTCATGGCCTACGCCGCTGACGATGGGAATGGAGCAGGCAGCCATTGCGCGAGCCACTATTTCTTCGTTAAACGCCCACAAATCTTCCAGCGAACCGCCGCCCCGCGCAAGGATCAAGGCATCGCAGCACCGCAAGCGGCAGGCCAAGGCGATGGCTTGTGCAATGTCGTGCTTGGCTTCGTTGCCTTGCACCCTGACGGGGAACAGAATGACCGGCAGGGCAGGAAAGCGACGTTTGAGCACCGTGAGAATATCCCGCACCGCCGCCCCGGTAGGTGAGGTGATGACGCCTAGGCAGCTTGGCGGGTTGGGTATGGGCCGCTTGCGGTCGGCATCGAACAAGCCTTCGCCAGCCAGCTTGGACTTCAATACCTCAAAGGCCCGCCGCAATGCGCCGTCGCCGGCCTCCTCCAAATAATCGACGATCAATTGGTATTCGCCCCTAGGCTCATACAGACCCACCTGCGCCCTTGCCAGCACCCTCATGCCGTTGCCGGGACGGAAGCCCAAACCCCGCGCTGGGCCGCGAAACAGGGCGCAGCGGACTTGGGCATCGGGGTCTTTCAGGGTGAAGTACAGATGCCCCGAGGAAGGCTGGGCGAGGTTGGATATTTCGCCCTCCACCCAAAGGGTGCCGAAATGGCTGCTCAGTAATAAGCGCACCGAGCCATTGAGTTCGGTGACGGTGTAGATGTTGCGGGGGGGGGGATTGGAATTCACTTAAAGTACAGCGTTTTCATCTTTAAAAAAAACTAAAAATGAATATTCAAACAACCTTTGGTTGAAAAAATATCTAGCAACAGCCCTAAGCCTTATCAAATAACCGATTGATGTCGAGAACGCTGTAAGCCGGTTTGTCGGCTTCAGGGTTTGCCATGACAACCAGAATTCCAATAATTTTCTTAATATTGTCTATATAGTAATCTTTCATGTCTATGTATACTTTATTATCTTCTAGTTTAATAAACTTCCAAGCGTTTCCAGTTGTCACCGCACCAAATACTGAAGGAAGCCGCAAGCCTTCCTTCTCATTGAATAAATTTGACGCATACATCTCTGCTATACATTGCCCCAAGCCACCGACAATATTTTCATTTTTTGCTTCAACAACAGTAATGACAGGTGCGCTCAGATAAAATTGCTCGGATGATTGGCTGATGATAAAATCGCAAAACCCAGTAAGCCCTTTTTCCTTGTCAACGTCAAAAATGACCCCCGAAAACAGGCTAATCTGATTGTTTAGTATCTTTCTGACCTCTAGTAAGATATTCGCAATGATAAGCTCGGAACGGGCTTTTTCTGTTCCAACTGCCATCGCCAGCGGAATATTATATTTTAATGTCACCGATAATAACTCACTGATTGCTATTTCTTCAATAGTTGAAAACAAATCTCTGTCTTCGATTATTTGCAATCCAAGTTTGTCTTTGGCTTGCTTGAGTGAGAAGTCACTGTATGACATACAGCGTTTTCAACATCAATCGGTTACTTGATAAGGCGCATGGTTGTTGCTGGATATTTTTTAAGTCAGAGATTTTTTGAGTATTCATTTTTAGTTAGTTTTTAGACATGAAAACGCTGTATAAGGCATTTTTGCCTATCTCCGGAGTAAGTTTTTTTGGTTCAATCCCTTTCTCTCGACACATTTCTAAAAACACCTTGAGGGAGATTTCCCCCTCGCGCCGAAGCCCCGCAAAGTCAGCAGCATAAAAGTCAGCGCCACCTCTCAACTCGACGAACTCGCCTCGGAACATATCAATGTCAGGGTCATAGGCAACCACTGCCTTGTAGCCTTGAATGGTCATTAAATTAATCATGGCAATACCTCGTTATCATTCAGCCATTTGCGGATAGAAACCACCGCACCCTTGTGGGTGTTGGGAGAAGGGTGTGGTCTGTGGAATACCCGCACTTCTCCAAACAAAACCACACCTACACGGGAACCTTCGCGCTCGCTGATTTCGGCACCCAGTTCAATTAGTAGAGATTCGATATCACGCCAATGGATATTTCCACTGACAGGATGTGTAAAAACCAACTCAAGGGTTTTTTGGTGTTTGCGTTTCATGACTAAAATGGTACTGAAAAAAAAGCACCTAGAACAAAAAAATTCTGGGTGGGATCGATTTCTTCAAGGGATCATGATAGGAGGGAAATAACGACCAAAAAACCCAAGCTTAATTTCATCTTTGCCTCCCAATGCCTCAGCCGCTCGCTTAAGACATCGGTCAAGCAAAATACGGTTTGCAGCTGGTTCGCCGGCCTCCATTTCATTGGCACGAGCAAACCATTCGTTAATTTGCTTCTCGGTAAAATCACGTTCACCTACCAGTTCAATGTCGCGATCAAGCAATGCCCACTCTGCACTCCGCTTCACGCTATCGCGGGCTTTATTGCCATAGCCAAATACTAATGAAGCCGTGCTAGCTCCGGTGATGAAAGCAGCGCACCACTTGATAATCGTGGGGTCGGCAACATTGGCAAAAGCAACAGAACCAGCCAGAATTGAAGCAGCCTTGACAAATCCTTCACGCCACTCAAATATCCGTTGCCGCTCTTGGTAATACATCCGATTCATCAACGCCCGCTCATGTATTTTGCAGCGGCGATCCCATAAATAATCATGGTTTTCATCACTCATTGTTTTCTTCTTTCGGTTTTGGCGGTGGTCGTTTCGGTTTTTTTGTATCTCTTGATTGAATATGTTCTTGTGATATCGAATAAACCTGATTTGGGTTATTTGGTTTCGGTTGTGGTGAAATTTTCTTTTTCGTCATAATATTGAAAACTTGGAATTTGAATTAAAGACTACCAAAATTCTTATGCCTCCCCCATCTCCCTTTTAAACCGATGAATCACCCGCCGGTCTTTCTTGTCAGGCCGCTGGTCGGGCTGAACCCCCATTTCCCGGTCCAGCTTGCGCCGGTCCACCTCGGTTTGCCGTTTGGCCCGGCTTTCCGGGGTTTCTTCATAGAGCAATGCGGCTTCGCTGGCCGGTCGGCGTTGTGCATTGAGGGCGGTGACGGTAATGTCCCAGAGATATTGGTCCTTGCTGATTTGCAGCCTGGCACCGGTGCCGATTTCTTTCCCCGGCTTGGCCCTCTGGCCGTTCAGATGGATTTTGCCGCCGTTGATGGCTTCGGTGGCTAGAGCGCGGGTTTTAAAAAAACGCGCCGCCCACAGCCATTTGTCCAAGCGCATGCGTGTCCCGCTGGACTCTTCCTGTTCGTCGTGGGCATGGCGGGTCATTGCTGGCACTACGCAGTCGGCAATATCGCGGCCCCACCCGCCTGCTGCCAGGCGCTGAAGCCGCCGTCGAGGCTCGCACAGTGGCTCCAGCCGAGTTTTTGCAACGACTCCACGGCTAGGGCGGAGCGGCCGCCCGTCAGACAGTAAACTAAGATTTCAGCCTCCTGCCTGCCTTGAAAAACGGGGTGCCCTTCAATCTTGAATTCCAACACGCCGCGTGGAATGTTGACCGCGCCGGGCAATGAGCCTGCGGCGTATTCAGCCGGTTCGCGCACGTCCAACACAAGGAACTTATCCAAAAGTGCCGTGGCCTCGGCCACATTGACCTCACGAATTTGCTGCTTAGCGGCTGCCACCAATTCTGTCACTGATAATGCCATTTCTTAAGTTCTCCGTTTATTTCTGCCGCAATTCCTTAGGCAGAGAAAATACCACTTTCTCTTCAATGCCCTGGTTTTCCGTCACTACGTTTCCGCCCCAGGCCTTGAGCTGCGCAATGACATTTTTGACGAGGATTTCCGGTGCCGAGGCACCGGCGGAAACACCGACTTTTTGTGCACCCGCCACCCATTCCTGTTTAAGTTCATTGGCATCGTCTATCAGATAGGAACCTTTGCCTAATTTGTCGGCAATTTCCCGCAGGCGGTTGGAGTTGGAACTGTTGGGCGAGCCGACCACCAAAATGACATCGCAGTCGGCAGCCAGTGTTTTCACCGCGTCTTGGCGGTTCTGGGTGGCGTAGCAAATATCGTCCTTCTTTGGTCCGATGACGCTGGGGAAGCGCTCGCGCAAGGCCACGACGACGGCTTGGGTATCGTCAATGGAAAGCGTAGTCTGGGTCACATAGGCAAGATTTTCCGGGTTTTTAACCGCAAGCCTAGCCACGTCGGCGGGAGACTCGACCAAGTAAATACCGCCTTTAGGGTTGCTATACTGGCCCATAGTGCCCTCGACTTCCGGGTGGCCTGCATGGCCGATGAAGACGATTTCGCGCCCCTCGTTGGCATGGGCGTGGACTTCGATATGCACCTTAGTCACCAGTGGGCAGGTGGCATCGAACACTTTCAAGCCGCGTTCCCGCGCTTCTGCTTGGATGTGTTTGGAAACGCCATGCGCACTGAAGATGACAGTGGAGTTTTCCGGCACTTCGGACAACTCTTCGACAAAAACTGCTCCCCGTTCACGCAGTCCGTCGACCACATAGCGGTTATGCACCACTTCGTGGCGCACATAGATGGGGGCGCCGAACTCTTCGATGGCGCGTTCGACAATTTCAATGGCGCGGTCTACACCGGCGCAGAAGCCTCTGGGATTGGCAAGTATAATTTCCATTGGATGTGTATGTTTTATTAGGGAATGGGTTATGTTGCATTGTGTCACTTCAGCGGTTATGACGCAATGCACCAAGGCCGGCTCGGTTATAAAAACCGCGTCGGTCTTCGTTAATTACTGACGTTACGCAAGGCTTCTGTGCTACTATCGGCAAAGGATTGCCGAGCTACGGCGATTCGTTTTGGAGTGCCAAGGCTTGCCTTGGCAGGCAAAGCGAGCCTTGCCACTCCCTGCGAACATCAGTTAATCACTGCCCGCCCCTGCCCCCCGCCACAGCACTTCCCCGCCATCCGCACGGGCTAACACGCGGGCGGCGACGAACAAAAAATCGGACAAACGGTTGATGAAGGCGAGCGCGGTCGGTTCAACGTGTTCCTCGCGGGTAAGGGCCACCAGCAGCCGTTCGGTGCGGCGGCAGACGGTGCGGCTGATGTGGCAGGCGGCGGCGGGCAAGTTCCCACCGGGCAGGATGAATTCTTTCAGCATGGGCAGTTTGTCGTTGAGTTTGTCCAATTCCTGCTCCAGCCATTCCACCTGCGCGGGCCGGATAAAGACATGGCCGGGCATGCACAGTTCCCCGCCAAGATCGAACAGTAAATGCTGTATTTCGCTGAAAGTTTCGCGCAGGCCGGGCGGAATGTCGTAAGCCAGCAAAAAACCCAACTGGCTGTTCAGCTCGTCCACCGTTCCGTAAGTTTCAACCCGCAGGCTGTCTTTGCCTACCCTGCTGCCGTCACCTAGCCCCGTCGTGCCGTCGTCGCCGGTACGGGTGTAAATTTTCGAAAGTCTATGTCCCATAACACACCTCAAAAGAGTTTATCGTCGGCTACTACGACACCGTCTTCGTCGGCGTAGAGATAGCTACCGGTGCGGAAATTCACCCCGGCAAAGGTGATCAGGCAGTCCCTGTCGCCCCCGCCACGTTTATTGCTCTTCATCGGATGGGTATGCAAAGCGAGGATGCCGATGGGCAATTTAGAAATTTCCACCGCGTCGCGGATGCAGCCATAGACGATGACACCATTCCAGCCGTTGTCGCAGGCCAAGCTAGACATGTCGCCACCGAACAGGGCGCAGCGGTGTGATCCGCCGCCGTCCACCACCAGCACCCGGTCTTCGACTTTTTCTGCCAGCACTTCTCCCAATGGCACGCTATCCTCGAAGATTTTCAGCGTGGTGACTCTGCCGCAGAATACCTGGGCACCACCAAAGGATTTGAAGACAGGATCGGCAACTTGCAGATGGTGGATTTTATCGACGAATTGATCGCAAATATCTGAGGTTTTGAAACTCATGCAGGATTCCGAATGATTCTTTAGGGTATAGGGGATAGTTATAGAACGGGATTGGCTGCCTATGTGACACACGCTAACCCGGTAAGTTCTTCAGCACCATTGGCACAAGGGTGTTTGCTTAGGATTTGGTCAAAAACCACTTCCCGAATGAAGTCTGGCTGGTTCCCAAGCTCCGGCTTGGGAACCCTTGTCTTGCAAGCTCCTGCTTGGCCGTTCTTAGGGAAGCTGGAGCTTCAAAAACCCCATTCCCAAACAGGAGCTTGGGAACGAGCAACAAGGAAGTTTCTCGGCCATATCTTTACTTTCACGGTTGACAGCTTTACATCGCTTGTTCATCATTGAACCTAAATGGGCGGCGAAGCCCATTGAAACCCTTAATCATCCAGCTTAAATAACTGATGTTACGCAGAGGTCCCTGTGCTGTTATCGGCAAAGGATTGCCGGCTTAAGGCGATTAGTTTTGGAGTGCCAAGGCTTGCCTTGGCAGGCAAAGCGAGCTTTGCCACTTGATGCGTAACATCAGTTAAAGAATACACCAAAGCTGAACGCGTTTTCCTCATGACAAGCGGAGAATCTGTAACCATGTTCGGACGAATTGCACTTTATTGTGTTGCCCTTCTTCTTTTAAGCACGGGAACGGGCCTAGCCAAGAACCGTGAAATACTTTTTTCGGCCTCTCCATCCCCTGAATTGACCGCATTGGCAGAAAAAATAAAAAATCTAGACACCCCGCCTATCCCCGATGCGGACTTAACTAGAAAATCGAACTATTTTGTACGCATAGCACCGCGCAAGAATATTCTCACGGACAGCAATCAACTCCAAGACAATGCGATCCTCGGCACCCGTCCCTTTGTTTTCGTGACGATTCCCGAGGGTGTCTATGGAAAAAGTCTGCTCGATATTTATCTAGACATAGGCTATGAAGCCGAGGATATCATCCACTGGCAACGCGACCAAGAAATGGTGGCGATTGTGTTTCGCTTCGAAGACGGCATCGCTGTTTCGGACGAACAAAAAGGCCAACTGCCTGATGACTGGACAAAATTCGTTTATGTCCCCACTTGGGACAATATATTCACTCTTTTCAACCGTGTTGCGTCTAACGCGACCATTGATCCCAGCAAACAAGGGGAGTTTGCCCCAGTCAATAGCTTTTTCAGGTCCGAAGCCGAGAAGGCTTCCGTGTTGAATTTTCCAGAGACGGGCAAGAAGCACATAAAAGAGACCAGCTACGCCAATCTCAAGGCTGAAGGCGGTAATGCGTGGGCCTATCGCAAACTGCTTGAGAATAAATTAAGCGTGTTTGAGCATTTCAGGGGCACTGGACGCACCCAAAACGAAATCATCGACCCCGATGGCACAAAAACCGCTAACGGCATCCTTGAATTTGTAGGACCAAACCGGAAAATCAAGGAATTGCCGGAAGTGGTGATTGTCGAGCTAGGCAAGCTGCTGGTTGAAGATACATTCAGCGCCCAAGCCGCTTTAAAATGCCCGCCCGCTGGACACGAAAAAGCCTCAGCGCACAAGGCGCGGAAACACTGAAACGGCATCAACAGACCGCGTTTTCAACAGCAAAGAGTTACTTGATAGTTGGTATGAAAGCGCAGGTCATTCTGTTAACTTGAGGGTTAAACGAATATCCATTTTTAGTTATGTTCTGATGTTACGCAACCGTGTAGGCTGTAGCCCGGATGCTGTGG